>JASHZC010000179.1 GCA_030042755.1 Vulcanimicrobiota bacterium
CAGCTCAAATGCAGTTTCTGCGGCAAGTCGCAGGAGCAAGTGCGTAAGTTGATCGCCGGCCCAGGCGTGTACATCTGCGACGAGTGTATTGAGCTCTGCAATGAGATCATTGAAGAAGAGCTCTACAAGAACGTCGACGAGAATCTGCGACTTCGCAACATTCCTAAACCGAAAGAGATCAATCACATTCTCAATCAGTATGTGATCGGTCAGGAACGTGCGAAGAAGTCGCTCGCGGTAGCCGTCTACAATCACTACAAGCGCATCAACGCCGGTGGGACGGCTGATGACGTCGAACTGCAGAAGTCGAACATCTTGCTCGTGGGCCCGACCGGTTCGGGCAAGACGTACCTCGCGCAAACGTTGGCAAAGATTCTCGACGTACCGCTCGCAATGGCAGATGCGACGTCACTCACCGAAGCCGGGTACGTCGGTGAAGACGTCGAGAACATTCTGCTCAAGCTGATTCAAGCGGCTGACTACGACGTCAAGCGCGCCGAGAAGGGCATCGTCTACATCGACGAGATCGACAAGATCGCGCGCAAGAGCGAGAATCCCTCGATTACGCGTGACGTGTCGGGCGAGGGCGTTCAACAGGCGCTGCTCAAGATTCTCGAGGGCACGACGGCCAACGTGCCGCCGCAAGGCGGGCGCAAGCATCCGCACCAAGAGTTCATTCAGATCGACACGACCAACGTGCTCTTCATCTGCGGCGGAGCCTTCGACGGCCTCGAGCGGATCATCGAGTCGCGCGTTAGCGCGAATAACATGGGTTTCCGCGCGACGCCCGAGGGCAAGAAGGATTCGCGAACCGGCAAGTTGCTGCAGCAGCTGATGCCGGAGGACTTATTGAAGTTCGGATTGATACCGGAGTTCATCGGGCGTTTACCGATCGTCGTGACACTCGACGCGCTCGACGAACTAGCGCTACGCCGCATCCTCACGGAACCGCGCAACGCGCTGGTACGTCAGTTCCAGAAGATCATGAACATGGACGGCGTCGATCTGCAATTCACCAAAGACGCGCTGGTTGCCATCGCGACCAAGGCTCAGAGCCGCAAAACGGGCGCTCGTGGGTTGCGTTCTATTCTCGAAGAGACGATGCTCGACGTGATGTACGATCTACCGTCGCTGCAGGGCGTGAAGAAGTGCATTATCAACAAGGACGTCATCGAGAAAAAGGAAGCTCCGACTCTCATCTATCAGGAGCAAAAGAAAGACATGCCGGCATGACAGCCGGCATCTTCTTTTTCGGGCCCTAATTCGGCTTTACCAAGGACGAGAGCGCGTGCAACAGCATGCGCCGCACACGGTGCGCGTTCGACGTCAGGAGTGACTCCTTCGCAATCGCCGGCATGATCGTGGGATGCGCCCGCGTGCTCTGCATCGCTCCGGGTTCCGGCGCGTAGTAGTACGCGACGATGGCTTTGCGGCTATGGCCGGCGGGCGTACGCAACGGTCCGTACCCGTGAAACGCTCGATCGCCGACTTCCATGATGACGCAACGATTGAAGACGGGTTCAACTGTTTTTACGCAGTTCAGCGCACGGTCGTCCCAGAGCTCGAGGGCTCCATTCCAACGCTCGTCCCACGGATCGTTCAGATAGATCAACAGGTTGAGGCGCCGATAGTGCGATGGATCGTGCGGATGCGTGTTGTGATCGGCATGCAGACGCAAGTAACTCCCGCGCACGCCTTGATGGAGGCCCGCTCCGATATTCTCCCGGTCGGGATCGAGGCCGGCGATGCCGGTGAGCGCGCTCAACCATGCGACGAAACGCGTACCATGCAGCTCGGCAAAAATGTGCGCGAAGACCGGGTCGTGTCGTTCCACATGGCCGTCGAACGCGCGATCTTCGAGGAAACGTGCCAGCGAGCGTTTTACCGATGGGAGCTGCGGGAAACGCGTCGCGGCTTCGCGAGCAATATCGGGCAGAAGGAAGCCGTCGATGACGACGTGTGCGAAGGGTGACGCGGTCGCATAGTCGGATTGCAGCATCCCGATGCCCGCCTCAATCGGGGCGAAGGCAATCGTGGGGCATGCCGCCCCCTCAGCGTGCATCCGCGAAAGTTGGATGCTACCAATGCCCGTCCCCCTGCCGAGGGCTATCTTCTGAGAGCGCGGAAACTACTGCGCTCGCATGACGCCGCCGCAAAAAACTCAGGAATTCGCCACAACGTACGATCCAAAGGCCGTAGAACAGCGGCTCTACGACTTTTGGGAGCGCAGCGGATTCTTCCACGAAGAGCCCGATCCCGCGCGGCCGCCGTTCATCGTGCCGATGCCGCCACCGAACGTAACCGGCCGAGCGCATATCGGGCACGGGTCGACGTTTACGCCGATGGACGTGCTCACGCGCTATCACCGAATGCTGGGCGACAATGCCGACTGGCTGCCCGGCCTCGATCACGCCGCCATTGCAACCGAAGCGGTGCTCGTCCGTGAATTGGCTGCCGAGGGCGTCTCGCGAGAGAGTCTCGGCCGAGAAGCGTTCGTCGAGCGCGCGTGGCGGTGGTCGCGCGAGTACGGCGGCGCAATCAACGAACAGTTTCGCATGCTGGGGTTCGGTCCCGATTGGCAGCGAGCGCGCTTCACGATGGACGAAGGCCTCTCCGTTGCAGTGCGCAAGGTTTTCGTCGAACTCTACCGGCAGGGACTCGTGTACCGCGGGAAACGCCTGATCAATTGGGATCCCAAGGGAAAGACGACGGTTTCCGATGCGGAGATCGACTACGTCGAACGCGACTCGCACCTGTGGCACATCCGCTATGCGGCGAGAGATGGAAGCTACGCTGTCGAGATTGCAACAACGCGCCCCGAGACGATGCTCGGCGACGTGGCCGTCGCCGTTCATCCACAAGACGAACGCTACAACGCGTTGATCGGCAAGAACGTCGAGCTCCCCCTCGTGGGCCGCGAGATTCCGATTATTGCGGATGACGCCGTCGAACGCGACTTTGGAACCGGCGCCGTCAAGGTGACGCCCGCGCACGATCCGACCGATTACGAGATCGGCGTGCGCCACAACCTCCCGATGCCGACGATCATGGACCTCGATGCGCGCATCACGAACGAAGAGATCGATGTCGGCCCGTACGCCGGACTCGACCGTTACGTTGCTCGCAATCGCATCGTCGATGATTTGCGCGAACGGGGTTTGCTCGTCAAAGAAGAGCCGTATCGCCACTCGGTAGCGACCAGCGAGCGCTCCGGCGACGTCATCGAGCCGCTTCTTTCGTTGCAATGGTTCGTGAAGATGAAACCGCTCGCGGAACCCGCGTTGCAGGCGTATCGTGACGGACGCGTGACGTTCGTTCCCGAGCGCTACGGCCGCACGTACGAGCAGTGGCTTTCAAACATCCGCGATTGGAACGTCTCGCGTCAGCTGTGGTGGGGACACCAGCTGCCCGTTTGGTACACGCCGGACGGCGATGTGGTGGTGGCGGAAACCGAAGAAGAAGCGCTGCGCATCGCGCGAGATCGATTCAAAACGTCGGACTTGACTCGCGATCCCGACACGCTCGATACATGGTTTTCGAGCGGACTTTGGCCGTTTTCGATTCTCGGCTGGCCGCAGAAAACGCCGGAGCTGCAATACTGGTATCCGGCTCAAGTCCTGATCACGGGCTGGGAGATCATCTTCCTTTGGGTCGCTCGCATGGTGATGCTCGGGCTGCATTTCCTCGGTGACGTGCCGTTTCCGAAGGTCTTCATTGCGCCGCTCGTGTTTGACGCACAGGGCCGCAAGATGTCCAAGTCGCTCGGCAACGCGATCGACCCGATGGATTTGGTCGGACGCTACGGCGCGGACGCATTTCGGATGAGCATCCTGCGACAGATGCGATTGGAAGGCCAAGAAATCCGGTTCCAAGAGTCACGCTGCGAAGAGGCGCGGAACTTCAACAACAAGATTTGGAACGCGACGCGGTACGTGCTCTCGCTACCCGAGGGGCTGCCGCGAGCGATGACGCTACCGAGCAGCGACGCGCTTACCGCGGCCGACAAGTGGATCCTCACGCGTTTGCACGAGACGATCGTGAGCACGAGCACGTACTTCGATGCGTTTGATTTTGGAAACGCTTCCGATGGCATGTGGCGGTTCATATGGTACGAATTCTGCGACTGGTATCTCGAGGCGACCAAGGTCGACGGAAATCGCGCGACGCGCGCCGCGGTGCTTTCGTTTGTGTGGAACAATGCAATGCGGCTGCTTCACCCGATCGCGCCGTTCATAAGCGAAGAGGTGTGGCTCGCGCTTCCGCACGATGGTGCAACGATCATGACCGCAACCTGGCCGGACCCGCTCGAAGTTCCCGTCGACGCGGAAGCGGCGGCGGCATTTGAAACGCAGATGGCCGCGACCGAGCAAATCCGGCGCCTCAAGGCCGATCTCGATTTGCCGCTTGCGTCGAAGCCGCGCACGCGTGTGCCCGGTGACGTGCCGGCAGCGGCATTGAACGCAATCCGCAGCTACACCGCCTCGGCTGCGGGCGCATCGATCGAGATCGACGAGAACCTACGTGGTGGCGTTCCGGCGATCGTCGTAGAAGCTCCGCGCGACCTCTTGCTCGAGCGCTATAAGAAGGATGCGAGGCGACTTCGCGGCGAGGTGGATCGTGGCGAGCGCAAACTCGGCAATAAGGATTTTGTCGCCAAGGCGGCGCCGGACGTCGTTGCGAAGGAGCGGGAGAAGCTGGAAGGCTATCGCGCGGAACTAGCCCGTGTCGAAGCTGCGCTGGCGGCTATGGGAGAGCCCGCATGACCACGGCCACGGAGAAGTCGCGCGTCCTGCTCGAGAGCGATGAGATCGCGCGCGCAATCGCTCGGCTCGCGCATCAGATCCTCGAGCCCGAAGACGCGCAGCGTGGCCTAGTATTGATCGGAATCCGGCGCGGCGGCGAGGCGCTCGCGCAGCGCTTGGCCGCCGAGATCGAACGGATCAGCGGTAAACCTCCGACGCTCGGTTTTCTCAACATCAATTTGTATCGCGACGACCGGGTCACGCACGAGATGCCCGAATCGCAAATCCCGGTCGACGTGGGCGACAGGCTCGTCGTAGTCATCGACGACGTCCTCTTTACCGGACGAACGATTCGCGCAGCACTCGACGCGGTCACGGACCTCGGGCGGCCATCGGCGATTCGTCTGTGCGTGCTCGTCGATCGTGGTTTGCGCGAGTTGCCGATTCAGGCCGACTACGTCGGCCGCGTCATTCCGACCAGCCGTAGCGAACGCATCAACGTCCGGCTTTCACCGAAGCGCGCGACGAGCGATGAGGTGTCGATCCATGCGCACGCGACGTAGCCTGATCGATCTGGACGATCTATCGAGCGATGAGCTCGAGACGATCTTCGATCGTACGCGCTCCTTTGAAGTGCGCTCACCCGGACCGTTGCTTGAAGGGGTTGACATCGTCAACCTCTTTTTCGAACAGAGCACGCGTACGTTCACGTCGTTCAACCTCGCGCAGATCCGGCTCGGAGCCAACGTCGTCAATTTAACGCCAAAAGATCTGAGCCTCGCGACTAAAGGCGAGACGGTTGAAGACACCATGTTGACGCTCGCGGCGATGGGAATCTGCGTCGTGGTCGTGCGCCATCCCCAGGAGGGCTTTCCAGCGCGCGTTGCGTCGGCGTTCGACGGCCATGTGATCAATGCCGGCGACGGATCGCACGCGCATCCGACGCAGGCGCTGCTCGACCTCTTCACGTTGCGCGACGAGTTCGGATCGCTGAAGGGTCGAACGGTGGCGATCGTCGGCGATGTGACGCACTCGCGCGTTGCGCATTCGACCATTCATGGATTGCACCGCCTCGGCGCGCAGACCGTCCTCGTCGGTCCGGAGGCATTTCTGCGCGATAGCGAGGCGATCGGCGGAGCGACGATCGAGCGCGATCTGGACAAGGCGCTGAGCGATGTCGACGCGGTCGTTCTTCTGCGAATTCAACGCGAGCGCTTTGCCGAGATGCCCATCGACGATGCGGAATACGTGGCTCGATATCAGCTCAATGCCACGCGTTTGCGACATCTCCCATCGCACGCGATCGTGATGCACCCGGGACCGTACAATCGCGGGATGGAGCTGGACGAATCGGTGCTCGATTTTGCGGGGTGGCGCTATGCGCGCCAGGTTCACAACGGCGTTTACATTCGCATGGCCGTGCTCGACTTGCTCGTCAACGGCGTGCGCGAGCGCGTCCCCTAGCGCGTGCTCATTCGCGGTGGGCGGCTGATCGATCCGGTAGAAGGGATCGATGCGTTACGCGACGTGCGAATCCAAAACGGGCTTGTTTTGGAAATCGGTGAGCATCTTCGCGCGGCCCGCGACGAGCAGATCGTCGATGCGAGCGGTGCGATCGTCGCGCCTGGTTTTATCGACATGCACGTACATTTGCGCGAACCCGGGTTTCCGGAGAAAGAGACGATGGGAACCGGGACGGATGCAGCGGTGCGTGGCGGTTTCACCGCCGTTGCCTGCATGCCGAACACGCAGCCTGCACTGGACTCGCCGGAGGCGCTGGCTTCGTTAGCGCGGATCGCTGAAACGGAAGGGCGCTGCCGCGTCTATCCCATTGCTGCGATCACGCACGGTCGAGCGGGTACCCAACCGGTCGATTTCGCTTCGCTCGCGCGTGCGGGAGCAGTCGCATTCTCCGATGACGGCACGACGGTCCGCAGCGCACGCGTTCTGCGTGAAGCGGCGCTGCGCGCCCGCGACGTGCCGGGAGTGTTCGTCTCGCACGCAGAGGACGAAGACCTCAAGGGTGAGGGGGTGATGAGCGAGGGCGAAGTCTCGCGCGCGCTGGGCGTTGCCGGATCGCCAAGCGTTGCCGAAGACACGATCGTCGCCCGCGACCTGCTGATTAGCATGGACACGGACAAGCCGTTTCACATCGCGCACCTTTCAACGGCGCGCGCGCTTCAGCTCGTGCGTTGGGCACGTTCGCAACGCGCGCACGTTACCTGCGAAGTAACGCCGCACCATCTCTTGTTTACCGACCAGACGGTGCGAGAGCGCGGGGCCGGCGGTAAGGTCAATCCTCCGCTGCGAACGGAGGAAGATACGCGCGCGCTTGTCGCCGGCGTGCGCGACGGGACCATCGATGCGTTTGCCAGCGACCATGCACCCCACACGGAAGAAGAAAAGCGGGGCGATCTGCGGGCGGCGGCGGTAGGATTCTCGGGGCTAGAGATCGCCGTCGGTGCGTACGCCCTTGCGCTGCCGGACCTTCCGCCGCTGCGCTTCGTCTCGTTACTCTCGAGCAATCCCGCGCGAATTCTAAACGTGCCCGGCGGCACGCTACGGGTCGGCGCGCCCGGTGACGTAACCGTATATGCGCCGCGTCCCTGGGTCGTCGATCCGGCGCGGTTCGCGTCCAAGGGAAAGAGCACTCCGTTCGAAGGACGCACGCTACCCGTGCGCGCGATCGCGACGATCGTCGGCGGCACGTTGCGCTGGCACGGCGAAAGCTAGCGCGAACGAACCCTCTAGCGATGCAAGAGCGGGGTTTGTACGATCCCGTTGATGACGAATTGCACGGCGAGCGCGGCGAGAATAATGCCGAGGACGCGCGTTACGACATGGATCCCCGTTTCGCCGATGCGATGAAAGTAGCGCGCCGCACCACGCATGCACAGCCACGCAATCGCGAGTGCCGCGGCATATGCGACGACGATAAATGCATCGCGCTCGGGGTTTCCGCGTGCAAGGTTGACGAGCAACAGAACCGTGGCGAGCGTCCCTGGTCCGGCAATCATCGGAATGGCTAGCGGAAACACGGCGGGATTGGCGCCTTCGCGCGCGGCGCGTTCTTCCTCGCTCGTGGCACGAGCGCCGGTAGGCCGGGCGAACAACATGTCGATTGCGATCAGAAAGAGCAAAATGCCGCCGGCAATTCCGAACGCCGGCAAAGTGATACCAAGGTAATCAAGCAGCAGCGGCCCAACCAGGCCCATGGCAAGCATCACGACGGCGGCGACAACCACGGCCTGATCGACGATTCGATTCCGTTTGATTCGATCGAATTGCGCCGTCGTAGCGACGGTGATCGGAATCATGCCGATCGGGTCGATGATCGTAATCGCCGTCGCAAACGCGGTCGCGCCGAAATGCCAGTCCATCCTGCGCGCGTTGTTTCCAGGGGTGCGCGGCCCCTTCGGCTAACCGTCAACCCTTTGAAATGACCCTCCCCGCCTCTCTGTTCCTCGCCGACGGCTCGCGCTTTGACGGCGCCGGCTTGCATCACCAAGGCTTGGCCCTTGGAGAGGCAGTGTTCTACACGGGCATGACGGGATACGAAGAGGCACTCACCGACCCGTCCTACGCCGGCCAAATTCTCACATTTACCTATCCGCTGATCGGAAACTACGGCATTTCGGGTAGCGCGGCACAGTATCCACGAGCCTGCGTTACCGGCACGATCATCAAAGAGATCGCCTACCATCCCTCACATTATCTGAGCAAGATGAGTCTGCCGGCGTGGCTCGACGAACAGCAAGTGCCGACGATGGTGGGAGCGGACACGAGAGCGATTACGATCGCCTTGCGCGAGCACGGCACGATCTGGGCGGCACTCGCGGTCGGTGAAGACGCACTCGAACGCGCCGAGCGCGAACTGGCGACATACGTTCGCACCGCATCTACCGCGGCGCTCGTTCCGAGCGTTGCTCCGCGTACGTCTCACGTTGAAGGTATGCGAGGCGGTCGACGCGTGACGCTCATCGACTGCGGCGTAAAACGCGCAATTCTACGCGAGCTTACCGCCCTCGGAAGCGAAGTGACGGTCCTGCCGTACGATGCGCCGGCCGAGGAGATTCTCGCGACGGATCCCGAGGCGGTCTTCATCTCGCCTGGTCCCGGCGACCCCACCGATCTGCGCGAAACGATTGAAACCTTGCGCAGCTTAGTCGGACAAAAACCGCTCTTCGGCATTTGCCTGGGGCATCAGTTACTGGCCCTCGCGTGCGGTGCGCAAACGTATAAACTTCCGTACGGACACCGCGGCGGCAACCAGCCGGTCAAGGATCTTCTTGCAGACGACGTCTTGATCACGGCGCACAATCACGGATATGCCGTCGACGCGCGCACGCTTCCCGACGAGCTGGAACCAACGATGACGAACCTCAACGACGGAACCAACGAGGGTTTCCGCCATCGCACCCTCCCGATCGCGGCGGTGCAATTTCATCCAGAGGCCTCGCCGGGACCGTTCGACGCGCGCCGGCTTTTTGCACAATGGCTCGGCTCGCTCGCGCCGGTGCGCTAACCCTCGCCGTCGTCGCCGCTCTGTCCGCGCGAACGGCGGCGCAGAGCTTGCAGCGGTTGACCGTGACGCAGCTTACGCTGTCATCCGACACGGCCTCGCCTCACGTCGAGCAACCGTTTCATTTGATCATCGTCGCCCGCGTACGCGAGCGAATCAAAGAACTGGATAACGTCAATCTTCCAATTCTTGCCGAGCTCGAATTGCTTGGCGACGAGCACACGCTCGTGTCGTCCGCGAGCGGTACGACCTACCGGGAGACGATCACCGTCGTCGCGCACCATAGCGGTGCGATTACGATTGCGCCGGTCACGCTCGATGCGATCGACCCGCGCGACCATCGAGCGAAACGGTATTTTTCCAATTCGTTGACCCTCCACGTTGGCGGCGTGGCTCTCTCGCCGCCGAGCATGGCCGGCGTCTGGAACGCGCTGCGCGCGTTCTTGCGCGCGATCGCGACGCTCGCGCTGATTGCGATCGGACTCGTCGGCATCGGCGTGCTTCTCGCAGTGTTCTTGCGGCGGCGGCCCGCGCCGGTGCTGCGAGCACCCGACCCGCCGGAACCGATGCGGGTCGTCAACGACCCCAAGGCGACGATCGCCGAAGCGCTGTCCGTCCTGCGCGGGGAGCCAACGCGAGCTGGAGCGATGCGCTCGCGCAGCATCGTGCGGCGGATGGTTGGCGCGAGTGAGACCGAAACGCTGCAGGACGTGTTGCGGCGACCGAATGTCTCAGATAATGCGGTGCGGGGCTTGCTGCGAGCGCTCGAGCGCGCAGGATTTACCTACGAACGCGATCTCTCAGCCGCCATCGCCGCGGCAATTACCGATATGGAGCGTATGACGCGATGACGAGTGGACCAGCACGTGTGACGCATGCGCTCGAACGCACGATCGTCGGTCAGGAGGGCGTCATTGAGGGGCTGCTCCTCGGGTTGCTCTGCGGAGGACACGTACTGCTCGAAGGACCGCCCGGCCTTGCTAAAACACTGGCGTGTCGCAGCCTCGCGAGCGCTTTACACGGCGAGTTCAAACGCATCCAATTTACGCCGGATCTGTTGCCCAGCGATATCGTCGGAACGCGCATCTTCGACCAGCACGAGAGCGCCTTCGCTACGGTGCGCGGTCCGATTTTTGCAAACATCGTGCTGGCCGATGAAATCAATCGCGCACCGGCAAAAGTGCAATCGGCACTGTTGGAAGCGATGCAAGAGCGCCAAGTAACGATCGGTCCGCAGACGCATGCGTTACCCGATCCATTCGTCGTCATGGCGACAATGAACCCGCTCGATTCCGAAGGTACGTACGCATTGCCCGTCGCGCAAATGGATCGCTTCCTGCTCAAGGTCGACGTCGGCTATCCGACCCGCGAGCAGGAGCTGGCGATCATGGAGCGCTTTGCGATCGGCGATGGCCCGATCGTCGAGCCGGTGGCGACGCTGGAAGATGTGCGCGCTTGGCGCGATGAGGTGCATGCCGTCCACATCGATGAGAAGTTGAAGCGTTACATCGTCGAGCTCGTGTTGATTACGCGCGAAGCGCAGCATCCTGCGATCGATTTCGGCGCGAGCCCGCGCGCTACGCTGGCGATTGCGAACCTCTCTCGCGCGAAGGCATTGCTCGAGGGCCGGGATTACGCCGTTCCCGACGACGTGCGCAACGTCGCTCCGCTCGCGCTGCGGCACCGGATCGGCTTTAATTT
>JASHZC010000180.1 GCA_030042755.1 Vulcanimicrobiota bacterium
TCGTCTATCAGGGCGATACGGAATTTGCATCAAACGAACAGCAGCGATTCCTCGTAAATAACGCGCCGTCGGAGTACGATCTCGCGTCGCTCGTTCGGATCATGGTCGAAGAGACGCGTCACGGCTATCAGATGTGTCATTTGCTCGTGCATCATTTCGGCAGCGAAGGCAAGATCGAAGCGCAGAAGCTGCTCGAACGGCGAGCGTTCGGGAAGAAAAACCGCTTGCTCAATGCCTTCAATGACGACGTGACCCACTGGCTCGATTTCTTCGCCTACACGAATTTCATGGATCGCGACGGAAAGTTCCAGCTCACGATGCTCTCGCATTCGGCTTTTGCGCCGCTTGCGTCTTCGATGGGTCCGATGTTACGCGAGGAGTCGTTCCATATGGGAACCGGCATCACGGGGTTGCGCCGCATCGCCAGAGCCGGTGTGATTCCGGTTGAAATCCAACAGAAATACTACAACAAGTGGTTTTCGGGATCGCTCGACCTGTTTGGTACGGATCGTTCCGGGTCGGCGCAGTGGGCGTACGCCTGGGGCATCAAGGGACGCGTCGACGAAGACAAGACACCGGATGGCGCCGATCGCGAACACCTCAACGAGCGCGCGCGCGGGCAGTTCCATTCGGAAGCGCAGGCGACGGTCGATCGCGTCAACGAAGTGAACGTCGGTGAGGCCAACCTCTATCTCCCCGATATGCGGTTCAATCGGAAAATCGGCGATTATGCCGGCAAGCACTTTACCGTCGAAGGCCGCGAGCTGACGCCGCAGGAATGGGAAGTCTACGCTCCGAGCGTGCTTCCAACGCAAGCTGACGAAGATATACTCAAAGAGTATTTCAAGAATCCCGAGTGGATCGCTCCGAAAGGCCAAGGGGAAGCGAACGCATGACGACGACCAACGCGCGAGAACTACAAGCGACGCCGTTTGGACGCGAGCCGCGCGCGTTTGAGGGCAAGCGCGTTATTTCGTACGAGAAGGACGGTCACGTCGCGTTCATCGAGATGGACGATCCGCCTGCGAACACCTACACGCACGAAATGATGCGTCAACTCGACGACGCGATACTCGACGCTCGATTCGATTCCGACGTGGAGGTCATCGTGATCGCGGGAAAAGGCGAGAAGTTTTTCTCTGCCGGTGCGAATGTCGGGATGCTGAACGCGGTGACGCCGGAATTCAAATACATGTTTTGTTTGCACGCGAACGAAACGTTGAATCGGCTCGAGCAGACGCCAAAGCTCGTGATCGCCGCGCTCAACGGCCACTGCGTCGGCGGAGGCCTGGAGATTGCAATGGCCGCCGACATCCGAATCGCGCGCAAGGATTCCGGAAAGATCGGTTTGCCTGAGGTGTCGCTCGGTGTGCTCCCCGGAACGGGAGGCACGCAGCGACTGGCCCGTCTGGTGGGCAAAGCGCGAGCGATCGAGCTTATGGCGACGGGCAAGACATTCAGCTTCGAACAGGCGCTCGATTGGGGCGTCGTCAACGACATCTACGAAGGCACGGCGCAAGAATTTCACGATCAGATGGCCGATTATGCGCGCCAGTTCTGCACGCCGAACAAGGCGCCGATGGCGGTCGGCTTGATCAAACGCAGCGTGCAGACCGGAGCAGAGATTCCGCTTCAAGACGCGCTTGCGCTCGAGCGCGAGCTCCAAGCTCAGCTCTTCAAGAGCGACGATGCCAAAGAAGGCATCGCCGCCTACAACGAAAAGCGCGTCGCGAAGTTCAAGAACAAGTAAATGCGCCGTTGGGAGACGTTGACCGCTCTGGCCGCCGTGATCGCCGCAAGCGTTGCCGCGTTTCCAATTGCGGGACGTCTGTGGTTCGCGTTGCTCGCGATCGCACTGATCGGGGTCGTGGGCGGAGCGCAGGTCCATCGCTCGTTGACGGGCAGCCGTCCTGCGGCGACAGGCCTCTCGGCGCAAGAGCGGGCCCGGCGCATTCGCGAGCAACGTAACCGCCGCTAATCGACGCGCTCGCGCTCGAGCATTTCGGCGTAGATCTCGCGTACGCGATCGATCGTATCGATTTCTTCGGGCGGTTTGTCGTCGCGTATCCGTACGATGCGCGGAAAGCGCAACGAGAATCCGCTCTCGTGCAGATCGCTCTCTTGGATGACGTCGAAAGCGACTTCGATTACGATCTTCGGTTCGACCGGTATCTCGTACGAGCGCGCCTTGGCCCGTTGTTGTGAGAGCGGGAGACGATGCTCGAGAAACCACGGTGTGAGAGCGGCGATCTCGGCATCGGTCAGTCCGGAATACGCCTTGCCGATCGTCAACAACGCACCATCCTCGCCACGTACGGCAAACGTGTAGTCCGAGAGCACTTTGGCGCGTTTGCCGTGTCCCCACTCGACGGCAACGACGACGACGTCGAGCGTCGAGAGTTCGCGCTTGAGTTTCAACCACCACTTTCCGCGCCTTCCGGGCGCGTACGGCGAGTCGATTCGCTTGAACATCGCACCTTCGTGTCCACGCGCTCGTGCGGCTTCGAACAGTCGGTTGACGCGAGCGGCATCCGCGCCCGGATCGAGCCGTTCGCAGGGTGCAAGGCGCACGCGATCGTTCTCGACCAGAGCGCTTGCAAGTCGCGCCCGCCGATCGATCAAGGTATCGTCGAGCAACAAATCGTCCTCGACCGCGATCGCATCGAACACGACGTACTGCAGCGGAACCTCTGCGAGCAGCTCCGCGTCGATCTCTTTGCGCTGCAGGCGCGCTTGCAGCGTGCGAAACGGCAACACGCTCCCGTTTTTCGATGCGATGATCTCGCCGTCGAGAATCATGCGGTAGCGCTGCCCGCGCAGCGCGCTTGCTACATCCGGATACGAATGTGTTACGTCGTTCATGTTGCGCGTAAAAAGCACGATGCGATCGCCGGCGACGTGCGCTTGGGCGCGAATCCCGTCGTATTTTTCTTCGGCCAGCCATGAGTGCGTCGAAAGGTCGGAGTACGCTTCTCCAAACGGGATCGGCGACGCGAGCATGAAGCCAACCGGTGAACCGTAGCCGACGCGCAGGGCATCGATCGTGTCGCGTTTGGCTGCAACCGCAACGGCGCCCACGTCGCCCGAGATCATTACGGCGCGATGGACGATCGCGAGCGTCTGGCCAAATGCGGCTGCGATTGCGTCGTGTACCAGGCCTTCGCGTAATCCGATCCGCAGGTCGCCGGTCATGATCTTGATGGTGTAGGTTGCTTCGAGCGGATCGCTGCACGCGCCCAAGATCCGCTCGCAAAGATGCAGCCGCCGCTTGCCTGCCGACGCACCCGACGCCTCCGCGATCAGATCGAAAATGCCGGCGAGCGCTGCGGGTGTGAGAGGATCGCGAAAGAGCCCGAGGTCCGCCGGCTCGCGCAGGAGCGGCCCGAGCGCATCGCCCAAATCGCCGTGCTCGCGATATCCGGCTGCAAGCTCCGCATCGGTCACGCCCCACGTGTTCTTCGCCGCCTGTACGATCGTGCGGCCGCCGATCGAGAGCTGTTTCTGATCGCGCGCTGCGAAGACGCGCCCGGTGAAGAATCGCGTCGCAGCCGAGAGATCGTCGTCGGGGAGCTCGCGAAGATAGCCGGAAAGAACTGCGATCTTCTCGAGCTTGCTCGCGGTCGCGGCCACGGCCGCACACGTCCGGGCGAACGCTAACATACGCGACTATTGTACGGAGAAGAGACTTCCAGTGCTATCGCCGAATCGGGCAGCATGAGCGCTTTCTT
Source organism: Vulcanimicrobiota bacterium (assembly GCA_030042755.1). The sequence continues at coordinate 3,729 of JASHZC010000180.1, forward strand.
CCGCTGGAGGCCGAGCGCCGAACAACGTGAGGCGCTGCGTCAAAACTCGCTTGCCGACGGTGAATTCTCGATCGACTATTGCGTGCTGATGGTCGGCGCGGCTGCGATCGCAACGTTTGGCCTCCTTCAAAATAGTGCGGTGACGCTCTTAGGCGCGATGCTCGTGGCGCCGCTCACAAAACCGATTGGAGCGCTTGCCTACGCGGCGATCGATGGAAATGCGCGCGCAGTGCGACGCGCCGCTTTGACGCTTGCCGCCAGTATTGCATTTGCGATCGCGTTTGCGATGGCCGTCTCCGCAATCGTATACATTCCGACGCTCGGTAGCGAGATCATGGCGCGCTCGCAGCCTGATTTGTTCGATCTCGGCGTCGCGCTCGTGGCCGCTGCGGTCGCAGCCATCGCGCGCATACGTCCGAGTCTTGCAGACGCGCTCATCGGCACGGCGATTGCCGTTTCGCTGCTGCCTCCACTCTGCGTCGTCGGGATTGGCTTCGTGCACGGCGATATCGATCTCGCACGTGGTTCGACGCTGCTATTCCTTACGAACCTCCTTGGGATCATGTTGGCGTCGATGCTCGTCTTCGTCATCTGCGGCTACTTGCCGGTACAACGCGCAGAGCGCGGCCTCGTTTCGACGGGACTCGCGGTCCTGATTGTCATCGTACCGTTGGCATATAGCACGACCCAATTGATCCGGCAAGATCGTCTGGAAGCCCAGTTGCGTCGTGCGCTCGCAAATGGGACGGCAACCTTCCACCCAGCGGACGTGCTCGGCACCGATTTCGACTGGACGGCCTCGCCGCCGGAGGTTACGGTCATCGTTCGAACGCGAGATCAAATCGTGCCGGCTCAAGTGCGCACGCTGGAGACCCTAGCGCGGCAGCGAACCGGCACGAATTTCAAGCTGATCCTTGAAGTTTCACCTGTCGCCCTCGTCAACGACGGCAGCTGACAGGTAGCCCTGTAAAGCCCTGCGAAGCGCAACTCCATGGTTACGGCCTTCATCCTCATGAACGTTTCCCGTACCCACCTCAAATCGATCGCGGACGATTTGCTGGCGATCGACGGCATCGCCGAGGTGTATTCCGTGGCCGGACCGTTCGATATCGTAGCGATAGCGCGCGTGCGCCAGCACGACGATCTCAACGATCTGGTGACCGAGCACGTTGCCGCTCTCGAAGGCGTTCAGAATACGGAAACGCTGATTGCGTTCAAGACCTTCGCGAAGAAAGACCTCGGCCTGCTCTGGGACATTGGCGTAGACTAGCTCTCAGCGACCTGCTCGGCGTCGAGTACCCCATCGTGCAGGCGCCAATGGCCGGTGGACCGACAACGGTCGACCTCGTCGTCGCCGTCAGCAATGCCGGAGCGCTTGGCTCATTCGGCGCGGCATACATGACGCCGCAACAGATTCGCGATGCGTGCGCGGCGACGCGCGCTCGGACCGACGGGCCGTTTTCCGTGAATCTCTTCACGCCGGTTCCGGAACCTGCCCGTTTCAATCCGTCTGCAACGCTCGAGCGTCTGCATATCTATCACGACGAACTCGGCATCGCCGCACCGAGCGTGCCCGAACTGCCGGCGCAAGCCGATCGATTCGAAGCGCAGGTCGACGCCGTCCTCGAGGGCCGGCCGCGCGCGTTCAGTTTTACGTTTGGAATTCCATCGGCGGATGTTATCGAGCGTATGAAATCGACGGGTATTGTCGTCATCGGGACTGCGACCACGGTCGACGAGGCAATTCAACTGCAAGAGGCGGGAGTCGATGCGATTTGCGCGCAGGGAAGCGAAGCCGGTGGACATCGCGGAACGTTCGCCGTACCGTTCGAGCGCGCGTTGATCGGAACGGTAGCGCTAGTTCCGCAAATCGTCGATGCCGTACGCGTTCCGGTGATCGCGTCGGGAGGGATCATGGATGGCCGTGGCATCGCTGCTGCGCTTGCACTCGGCGCAAGCGGCGTGCAACTCGGAACGGCGTTCCTTACAACGCCGGAATCCGGCGCCCCGCCGGCACACAAACAAGCGGTGCGTTCGGCCGGCGAAGACGCTACCACCATTACGCGAGCGTTCTCCGGGCGCCAGGCGCGCGCCATACGCAACCGCGTCGTCGACGAGTTCGAGTGCGATCCCGATTCGACCGCACCGTATCCGCTGCAAAACGCGCTTACGCGCCCGATGCGCAATGCCGCAGCCTCGGGAGGACGCGAAGAGTATCTCTCGCTCTGGGCCGGTCAGGCGCCGCGTTTGGCGCGCACCCTCCCGGCCGCTGAACTCGTGCGGACGCTCGTCCGCGAAACCGACGACGCGATCGCGCGACTAGCTTCGCTACGGTAGCTCCACGCGATAGAAGTCTGCGCCGTCGAGCCACACCCGCTGCATCTTGCCCTCGAATGGCGTATCAAAGCGAAGGCGCGCGCCGCCGCTCGTGAAGCTTCCGTCGGGAAGTGGTTTCAAACGTTGCACGCCGTCGATCGTGAGCACACCTTTGACGACCACGATGCGCATCCCGGCGCTCGTGCCATATACGGAGGTCTCGTAATGTCCCGTTAGGCGATCCCACGCCGCCGGATACGTAAACGTCGTCGGCCCGGTGTGACGGTCGTTCACGTACAACGTGCCGCCGTTCGTGAATCCGTCGACCAACTTGGCCGCGTTGCGCTCGAATGCCACGTAGTACAGCGTCAAGCGCGGGTCATCAGTCCAAAACAAATCGCGAGCCTGCGCGACGAGACGATATGCGTTGCTGCCGTCGTGCAGCGTGAGTTTGTCGCCGTCACTGGTGACGTTGACATTCGTTCCGTCGGCTGTCCGGTACGTCCCGGCGTAATCGGCGGTAACGATCGTGGGTGGAGGAATCGGCGGCCCACTGGGTGGCTGCGGAAGCGGCTGTCCCAAGCTTTGCGCGCGGAGCACCGCCATTGCGTACTTCACGATCGCACAGGGGTGCAACGGCGCTTCGATCAGATTCGACATCGCGATGACGCCAAAACCTCGCGTGAGGTTGGCTTGCATGCACGCGGTATATCCGGAAACACCTCCCGTGTGTCCAACCAGATGGTCGCCATCGGTGTGAAAGATCGCGAGTCCGTAGCCGTATTCGGTGTAGAATTCGGGCCATTCTGCAAGTTCCGGATTTGTCGCCCCGGCAGGCTTGCCATTTGCTAGACGATCGGCGGAGGTCATTGCGTCGAACGTTGCCGGCTTGAGAAGCTGCACGCCGTCCGCGGTTTTTCCACCGTTGAGATAAAAACGAATGTAGCGCGCCATGTCTTCCGGCGTCGAGATAACCGAGCCGGCCGGATCGACGAAGTCGATCGCCGGAACGGGAATCAGCGGCGAATCCGGCGGCGTCGCCACCAGATCGCCATCGCGAAATTGATACGGCGTCGCGGCGTCCGCGAGCGTACGATTTGTGAACGCCGGCGAACTGTGCGTCATTCCGATCGCGTCGAAGACGTGTTGTTGTACGGCATCCTGCCAGCTTTGACGCCCGACACGAGCGACGATTGCTCCGGCAGTCGCGTAGCCGTCGTTGGAATACGACCACGACGTACCCGGTGGAAAGAGCGTATGCGCGTCGCGTAGTGCGGCCATGGCGTATCCGTACGGAGCGAACGAGTAGTCATCCGGAACGCCGCCGGTATGCGAGAGCAGCTCGTGCACGAGCACCGGGCCACCGGTACTTTGGATCGACCACGATGGAAGATATTGCTGCACGCGCGCGTTCAGGTCGACCAATCCCCGATCGTGCAGTTGCAGAAGCGCGAGCGACGTCATCGATTTCGAAATGGATCCGATTGGGAAACGGGTCTCGGCGGTCACCGGCGACTTGCTCGCAAGGTCGGCGAAGCCGGCCGTGATGATTGCAAGCGTATGCGTGCGATCGGTTATTGCAACCGACATTCCCGGCGCGCCCTGTTCGCGGAGCGCTTCGGGCGCATAGGCACGTATCGCGGCCAACGCGTCGTCCATCGTCGGCCCATGAGTTTGCGCCGACACGGGAGCAAGCTGCGCGGCGAGCGCAGCGATCAGGAGTAAGCCGCAGTACCTAAAAGAGCGAGAGTTGGGCATGTTCCTCCAAAAACTCGGCATCGATGCCGAGCGCGCGCAGGCGGTAAACGAAGTCACGACAGCCGTGATTCAAAAGGACCTTGCGCGGCTGCGCGCGTTCGACGTAGTGCAGCAATGCTGGATAATCGGCATGGTCCGAGAGCGCGAAGCCGCGCTCCGTCCCGTATCGGAAAAGCGCACCGCGATCGAGCGACCAGCCGGTCAACACCGCCGTCCGCACGGGCTTGTTGCGCAATGCCTTCGGCAACGCCTTCCCTCCGGGCGGCCAAATCAGGACGGTGCGTGGATTGAACGTCTCTGCATCGTATCGTGCATATGGCGGGAGCTCGATGCCGCATTCGGCATATACGCGCGTCACCGTTTCGACGGCTGCGTGGACCGTGAGCGGTAGACCGGCTCGGCCCAGAATCGCCATCGCCTCTTGCGCCTTCCCGAGCGAGTAAGCGAAGAAAACCGGAACGGCGTCGTCTTCCAACGCGCTCCGCGCGAAGTCGATCATCTGGCCAGCGACTTCGTCGTGCGGTGGAAAGACGTACTGCGGACGGCCGTAGGTGCACTCCATCAACACGACGTCGCATTGCATGACTTCGGGTTGCTCGGCCGTCAGCGATTCTCGCAACTTGAAATCCCCGGTGTAGACGAATCGTCCCGCCTCGCCTTCGATGAGCAGCTGCGCGCTGCCGAGGACGTGTCCCGCAGGAAAGAGCGTGAGCCGGTGCTCGCGCTCGTCCCACGTCTCGTTGAAGTCGTGTTCCTCAAACTCTACCGGAAAATCTACCGGCGCTTGCGGCTCCCTCCGCGCAAAGCGAGCGCGGCAGATGCGCGCAGTATTCGGCGTGGCGACGATCGTGCGGTGCTCCCGCGCATGGTCGCTGTGCGCGTGCGAGACATAGCAACGCTGCTGGGAGCGCATGCTGTCGATCCAAAGGTCGAGCGCCTCGACGTAGAGCGATTTCCGGGAAAGCGAGAACACTCGTCGAACATTCGTTCGGGCTTTCGAAAATCACTTCGCCTCCGCAAACACTTGCTTCGTCCGCGTGGTTGGAAGGGAAACTATGGCACGTATCTATGAAAATTTAGCCGACACGTTCGGCAATACGCCGCTCGTCAAGATCCCGCGCCTGAACAAGGGTCTCGGCGGAACGGTGCTCGTGAAAATGGAGTCGTTCAACCCGGCCGGCTCGGTAAAGGACCGCATTGGTGTCTCGATGATCGAGGCAGCCGAGCGCGATGGTCGCCTGCTGCCTGGGATGAAGATCCTCGAGCCCACCAGCGGTAATACCGGCATCGCGCTGGCGTTCGTTGCCGCCGCAAAAGGATATCAGTGCATCCTGGTCATGCCCGACACGATGACCATCGAGCGTCGCAATCTGCTGAAGGCGTACGGCGCCCAAGTGATTCTCACTCCCGGCGCCGAGGGCATGAAAGGCGCGATTGCAAAGGCACTCGAGATCTATCAGTCGGCGCCGAACAACTATTTCGTACCGCAGCAGTTCGAAAATCCGGCTAATCCCGACGTGCATCGCCGTACCACGGCCGAGGAGATTTGGCGCGACACCGACGGTGGCGTCGACATCTTTCTTGCGATGGTTGGAACGGGCGGGACGATCACGGGTGTCGGTGAGGTGCTCAAGGCGCGCAAGCCCGGCGTAAAGATCATTGCAGGAGAACCCGATGCATCGCCCGTGCTCTCGGGCGGGAGCGCGGGACCACACAAAATCCAAGGCACCGGCACGGGCTTCGTGCCGAAGGTTCTCGACACGAAGATCTACGATGAAATCATCCGCGTGACGGACGCTGACGCAATTGCTATGGCGCGGCGCGCCGCTCGCGAAGAGGGAATGCTCGTCGGTATTTCGTCCGGCGCGAACATCTGGGCGGCGTTACAGGTTGCGGCGCGCCCTGAATCTGCCGGCAAAACGATCGTCACGATCGCATGCGACACCGGCGAGCGTTACCTGAGCAATCCCGTCTTTTCGGAACAAGAGGCGGTCGTCGTCGAACCAGCGCTCGTTTCTTGATGATCGTCGAGGTCACGCGCGGCGATCTCGTGGAATCCGTTCATCACGTCGCCGTCTGTGCCGCAAACGCACGGGGCGACGTGATCCTACGGACCGGCGATGTAGAATCGCCGGTCTTTCTACGTTCGAGTGCCAAACCGTTCATCGCCGCCGCTGCGATCGGAGCGGGCGTGCGCGAAGCGTTCGATCTTGACATGCGCGAGATCGCGATTATGAGCGCCTCGCACGCCGGCGAACCGTTTCACGTAGAAGCGGTACGTTCGATCTTGAGAAAAATCGGACTCGACGAGTCGGCGTTGCAGTGCGGCGCGCATCTGCCGTACAAAGAAAGCGAGGCGCAGGCGATGGTACGCCGTGGTGAAGAACCGACGGCGATTCACAACAATTGCTCGGGGAAGCACGCAGGCATCCTCGCGCTGTGTAAGCTCCTCGGCGCAGATACGTCGACGTACATGGAGGTAAGCAATCCGGCTCAGCGTTATATTCTCGCGTTTTGTTCGCGTCTCTCCGACGACGATCCGCAAACGTGGCCGATTGGCATCGACGGCTGCGGTATTCCCGTTTACGCGACGTCGCTTCGCCGGGCCGCGATGGCCTTTGCGCGGTTCGCCTCGCTCGACGGTTTGGGTGCGCGCGACGCGGCCTCTCTCCTCGTCGTGCGCGATGCTATGGTGTCGCATCCCGAGTACGTTTCGGGCACGACCGAGTTCGACACGCGCGTGATGATTGCCGGCGGCGGCGCGATTGCATGCAAGTCGGGTGCGGAAGGCGTGCATGGCCTTTCACTGATTCCGCGCGGCGTTGGGCTGGTCAGCAAGATCCTCGACGGAACCCCGCGTGCCCGCGCTCCGGTGACGATGGCTTGCTTGCGGGCATTGGGAAGTTCCGCGGCCGATGCGACGGATTTGGGGGCCTTCGTAGCGCCCGTCGTGTATAATCGGGCTGGGCGTGCCGTGGGTAAAATCCACGTGAACGCCGACTTCGCCGTCGAACAAGCGAGTATATAGACAACAATTGCGTGACTATCTACGCCTGCTGCAAGAGCGGGTCCTAATTTTCGACGGCGCCATGGGCACACAGCTCATGGCGCTGGAGCTATCAGCCGCGGATTTCGGCGGCGAGCGCTATGCCGGTTGCAACGAGGCGCTGGTGCTGACGCGCCCGGACGTCATTCGCGACATTCATACGGCGTATCTCCAGGCCGGTGCCGACGTGGTCGAAACCGACTCGTTCACCGCGTCACGTTTGAAGCTCGACGAATACGAACTCGGCGCGAAGACGGTCGAGATCAATCGCCGCGCGGCGCAGCTCGCGCGCGAGGCGTGCGACGCGATCGAGACGCGCGATCGTCCACGTTTCGTCGCGGGTTCGATGGGCCCAACGGGCATGTTGATCTCCTCGTCCGACCCGACGCTCTCGAAGATTACGTTCGAGCAGCTCGTTGCGATCTATGGCGAGCAGGCGCGCGCGCTGGTCGAAGGCGGCGCCGATTTGCTCTTGCTCGAGACGATGCAAGACCTGCTCGAGCTCAAGGCTGCAATTGCGGGAATCGTGCGTGAATTCGATCGTGGCTTGCGCCGAGTTCCGATCCAGGCTCAGCCCACGCTTATTACCGAAGGACGCATGCTGCTCGGAACCGATATTCGCGCGATCACCGCGACGCTGGATGCGTTGCCGATCGACGTTATCGGCCTCAATTGTTCGACGGGACCCGCTCAGATGCGCGACGCGGTGCGCTATCTTGCGGAAAACTCGCGCTGCTTCGTCAGCGTGATCCCGAACGCGGGCCTGCCGTTGATGGGACCCAAAGGCGAGACGATCTATCCCGAATCTCCCGAAGAACTCGCACGCGAACTCGCCGGTTTCGTTCGCGAATTCGGCGTAAACGCAGTCGGCGGCTGCTGCGGCTCGACTCCCGCGCACATCACGGCGCTTCGAGAAGCAGTCGAAGCGCTTCCCGCGGCGTCGCAGCCTCGCTCCACTCGCTTAGCACGTTTACGCTCGTTTCGCGAGGCTGCGATGCCGGACGAAGTGCAATTCGCCGCATCCGCGATGACTGCTACACCTTTAGCGCAGGAGCCGAGGCCGCTTTTGGTTGGAGAGCGGATCAACAGTCAGGGGTCTCGCAAGATAAAA
>JASHZC010000181.1 GCA_030042755.1 Vulcanimicrobiota bacterium
TGAACTCGCTGGCAGCCGGACATTCGGGCGTGAAGCCCGAGACGCTCGAGTTGTTGGCAGAACTGCTCAATCGCGGCGTAACGCCGGTCGTTCCGTGTCAGGGTTCGGTCGGCGCGAGCGGCGATCTCGCACCGCTGGCGCACATGACCCTCACCCTCATCGGTGAGGGCGAAGCATTTTTCAACGGCGAGCGCTTACCCAGCGCGGTGGCACTCGAGCGCGCCGGATTGCGACCCGTGACGCTTGGGCCGAAGGAAGGTCTCGCGCTCATCAACGGCACGCAGGTCATGACCGGTATCGCCGCGCTTGGCGTGCTGCGCGCGGAGCGGCTTGCTGCTGCGGCCGATGCGATCGGAGCGCTTTCGCTTGAAGCCTTTCTCGGAACCGATCGTGTGTTCGACCGTCGGCTCAACGATTTGCGTCCGCATCCCGGCCAATCAAAGGTTGCGGCGAACTTGCGCGCGTTGCTTGCAGGCTCAGAGATCATGCTCTCGCATCGCGAGTGTGGGCGCGTGCAAGATCCTTATTCGTTCCGCTGCATTCCTGTCGTTCACGGCGCCGTGCGCGATGCGATTTCGTACGCACGCACCGTCGCGCAAATCGAAGCAAACTCCGTAACCGACAATCCGCTGGTCTTTCCCGACGACGGCGAGTTCCTTTCGGGCGGCAACTTCCACGGCGAACCGATTGCGATGGCAATCGACTTCCTGAAATTCGCGGTCGCGGAACTCGCGTCGATTGCAGAACGCCGCCTTTATCTGCTGCTCAACGCAGAAGATCGCGGCTTACCGCTCTTCTTGACGGGGCGCTCCGGACTGCAATCGGGATTGATGATCGTCCAATACACGGCAGCGGCGCTGGTTAACGACAACAAGGGACTGGCTTGGCCGTCTAGCGCCGATTCGATCCCCACCTCCGCCGGCCAAGAGGACCACGTGAGCATGGGCATGACCTCGGCGAACAACTTGGTTCGTACGCTCGACAATGTTGAAGGCGCGCTCGCTTGCGAACTGCTCGGAGCGATTGCCGCGACCGATTTCCGCCGCCCGCTCAAGTCTGGTGTTGGAACCAACGCAGTGTACGAAGCGGCGCGCATGCACATCGAGCCGTGGACTCACGATCGCGCGCCGTCGCCGGACATCGCAGCGGCGCGCGAATTGTTGCAAACCGGGCAACTGTTGCGCGCAGTCGAAGCAGCAATCGGCGGCGATATCTAGGGTATGAGGGAGAGATGACACTACGCGATCACGCCGGTCTGCGACGGGCGCCCGTTCATCGAACACGACGGATTCCAATGCGGCTCGGTTGGGCGCGAATATGGACTATCGATATTTAGGCGCATCGGGATTGCAGGTGCCGGTTTTGAGTCTTGGCACCGGCACGTTCGGCGGGCGCGGTAAATTCTACGGTGCTTGGGGAGCGTCGGACGTTGCGGAAGCTACCCGACTGATCGACATCTGTCTCGATGCCGGTTTATCGATGTTCGATAGCGCCGATATTTACTCACGCGGTCTTGCAGAAGAGATCCTCGGTGAGGCGATCAAAGGCCGGCGCGACAAGGTCCTGATCTCAACCAAAGGGACCTTCCCAATGAGCGGTGAGCCCAACGATCAGGGCTCGTCCCGCTATCACCTCACGCGTGCCATCGATGGATCGTTGCGACGCCTCCAAACCGATTACATCGATTTGTATCAGTTACACGGATTCGATTCGTACACGCCGATCGACGAGACCCTCTCGACTCTCGACGACTTCGTTCGTGCGGGCAAAATCCGTTACGTCGGCGTCTCGAATTTCTCGGGCTGGCACTTGATGAAGTCGCTCGCAATAGCGGAGCGATATAACTTGCCGCGATACGTCGCGCATCAAGCGCTCTATTCGCTCATCGCACGCGACTACGAATGGGAATTGATGCCCCTTGCGCTCGACCAGGGTGTAGGCTGCGTCGTATGGAGTCCGCTTGGATGGGGACGCCTCACCGGCAAGATTCGTCGCGGATCGCCGCTACCCGAAACGAGCCGCCTGCACGTGACCGCCGGCGATGGGCCTCCCATAGAGGACGAATATCTGCATCGCGTCGTCGACGCACTCGACGAGGTAGCGGCGCAGACCGGGAAAACGATTCCGCAAATCGCGATCAACTGGCTGCTGCATCGTCCGAGTGTTTCAACGATCGTCATCGGCGCGCGTAACGAGGAGCAGCTGCGCGCCAATTTGGGTTCAGTCGGCTGGTCGCTGACGAAAGAACAGAGTACTGCGCTTGACGCCGCGAGCGCGCGGCAGGTGCCGTATCCGTATTGGCACCAGCGAACGAAGACGAACCTGAACCCGGCGCCCGTCTAGAGTCGGGCTAGACGTGATCTGCGAGGATTTCGAACAGCTCGCGACGCGCTCTGTCGAGCACCTCGATCGCTTTACGGTAGAGTTCGATGTTTCCGCTGCGTGCGATTTGCTTGGCGGCATCTTTGATGCCGTGCACCTGGCGCATCGCTTCGCGAACGGTTGTGTAGAACTCTGGTCCGAACGGCATGTCCTCGCCGTCGGGCTCGCGTTGCGCTAGCAACTCGCGTCCTTTGTCCGTGATTTCGTACGTGCGCTTTCCGTCGCGATCGGAGCTGCGAACGAAGTCGCCGTCTTCGAGCATCTGTAGCGCGGGATAAATCGAACCAGGGCTCGGCCGCAGACCGCGTTTGTGCTCGATGGTGAGCATGATGTCGTACCCGTGACGCGGTCCATCGACCAGTGCCTCGAGAATCTCGTACTTGAGATCGCCGCGCGCGCGTCCGCCGAAGCGGCGTCCTCCGTGCCAGCGTCCGAACCCGAAATGGCCTTCGAAGCCCTCGTGTCCGCGTTTGAAATGAAAGTCCATGTGTTGTTCCTATGCGGTCGCAGCCAAGTAGATCGAGCCGCGCTCCGCGATGACGTAAGAAGATTGGCCGCCGGCCTGCCGTTCGATGAATCCAAATCGCTCGAGAAGCCGTACGTGGCTATCGACCAGAGATGGATTCACGGGGCTTCCGGTGCGGTCGTACACGGCGCCGACGAGTTCGGGGAGCGTTGCCGGCCCGTTCCAGAGGGTGGCCAGGATGGTGTATTCCACGGAAGGTCCTTTCGAATGGTCGTCGTGCTTACGAGTAAGTTACTCGATATATCGGTAACTGTCAAGACGATCCCACCCGCTCCGCGGGCATGCCATAGGCGGTGTTGTTGCCCGCCCCTAATCACCAAGGCATGGCGACGACGATTTCGGGTCCGCGAACGGTTCGCGCCGCGCGCGGCACCCAGCTCAGCGCACAAGGATGGCCGCAAGAAGCGGCATTGCGGATGTTGTGCAACAACCTCGACCCGGACGTGGCCGAGCGGCCGCAAGATCTCGTGGTGTACGGCGGCAACGGACGCGCGGCGCGTTCGTGGGCCGCGTTCGACGCCATGGTGCGAACGTTGCAGCGCTTGAAAAACGACGAAACGATGATCGTGCAGAGCGGCAAACCCGTCGCAGTTTGGCGCACGCACACACGCGCGCCGCGGGTGCTCATCGCGAACTCCAATCTCGTCCCGAAGTGGGCTGATTGGAAAATTTTCCGCGAACTCGAAGCGCAGGGACTGACGATGTACGGCCAAATGACGGCCGGCTCGTGGATTTACATCGGTACGCAGGGCATCGTGCAGGGGACGTACGAGACGTT
>JASHZC010000182.1 GCA_030042755.1 Vulcanimicrobiota bacterium
CTCTACAAGTACTTCCCGATTTACGCGGGACTGGCTTCGCGACATGTCGCCGATGTGAAGGCCGTCGACGGCGTGAGCTTCACGATCGACGCGGGAGAGACGCTCGGCCTCGTGGGTGAGTCCGGCTCGGGAAAAACGACAATCGGCCGGATGCTGCTGCACCTGCTCCCATCGACGAAAGGCTCGATCAAGTACGATGGCGCGGAAATAACGAAGATGCGCTCGGATCAGATCCGCGCTCTGCGCCGCCAGATCCAAATCATTTTTCAAGATCCATTTGCGAGTTTGAACCCGCGGATGATGATCGGCGACATCATCTCCGAGCCGCTGCAGATTCACGGGATTGCGCGTGGAAAGGCCGCACAGGCGCGCGTGCAAGAACTCCTCAAACTCGTCGGTCTGCGTCCGTATAGCGCCAACCGCTATCCCCACGAATTCTCAGGCGGACAGCGCCAGCGCGTCGGAATTGCACGTGCTCTGGCGGTCGATCCAAAATTCATCGTGTGCGACGAACCCGTTTCCGCACTCGACGTGTCGATTCAAGCCCAAGTGATCAATCTGCTCGAAGATCTGCAGCAACACTTTGGTCTAACCTACCTCTTCATCGCGCACGATCTATCGGTCGTCAGACACATTTCGACTCGCGTTGCAGTGATGTACGTCGGCAAGGTCGTTGAGCTGAGCCGGCGAGACGAACTCTACGAACGTCCGTTGCATCCGTACACGCAGGCGCTGCTCTCGGCGATTCCAATCCCCGACCCCGCCACCGAGCGGCGCCGCAAACGCATCGTCCTCGCCGGGGATATCCCTTCGCCGGTAAACCCGCCCTCGGGATGCCGTTTTCATACGCGGTGCCCCGTGGCGTTCGATCGTTGTTCCGTCGAGGATCCCGCCTTCAAACGATACGGCGACGGGCATTTTGCCGCGTGTCATTGGGTCGACGAACACGGTGGTGCCGCGCCGGATCTTACCAACGGTCCGGTCGTGCTCGAAGCTTAACGCTGCGATAAGACCCGCACGGTACGATGACCGTGTGATCGTTGCGCAAGTCTCGGACCTTCACATACGCCGTCGCGGGCACGTGTTGCACCACATGCCCAACACTGCAGATTACCTGAATCGAACGATAACGCGCCTTCACGCAATGCGACCGAGACCGAACCTCGTCGTAGCGACGGGAGACCTCACCGAACGAGGTTCGCCGCACGAGTATCGACGATTACGGTCGATCCTCGGGCGGCTCGAAATACCGTACCTTTTGATCCCAGGAAACCACGATGATCGCGAAGCGCTGCGGCGAGCCTTTCGCGATCATCGTTATTTACGTACCTTCGAGCGTCATGCGAGCTTTGCGGTCGACGCATGGCCGCTGCGTCTTATCGCGCTCGACTCGACCCTGCCCGGCCGATCCGGCGGCTATCTTGACGACGAGCGCCTCGAGTGGCTGCAATCCGAACTCGAAGCGCATCCGCGCCGGCCGACGATTCTTGCCATGCATCACCCGCCTTTTCGCACCGGGGTCCGGGTGCTCGACGCGAGCGGTTTCATCAATGCCAACGCGCTTGGCGCGGTCGTACGCGCGAACCCGCAGATCGCACGGCTGATCGCAGGGCATCTTCATACGACGGTTATGCAGCCGTGGAACGGAACCGTTGCTTGTACTGCGCCAAGTACCTCGCCGCAATTCGTCATCGGGCGCTCGCGACTGCGCTTCGGCATAGAATCGCCGGGATTCTTGCTGCACGAGTGGAGCTTCAACGCGGAAGTTCACACGTTCGTCGTCCGCCTTGAAGGCGGCGTCGAGCAGCAAATCGCTTAGAAAAAGCGAGGCGGTCGATCGAATCGATCGCCCGCCTTCATTTAGAGATACCCGCGTGAACTAGGCCTTTTTCTTGCGCGAGGCCTTTCTGCGTCCGCTCTTCTTTGCGCCTTTCTTGCGGCCACCAGCTTTTTTGCGTGTAGCCTTTTTGCGTCCGGCTTTCTTGCGTCCGGCTTTCTTGCGTCCGCCCTTCTTGGCGCCTTTCTTCTTGCGGCCACCGGCCTTCTTACGTCCGCCGGCCTTCTTGCGCGTCGCCTTCTTACGTCCACCCGCGGCTTTCTTGCGCGTCGCCTTCTTGCGTCCGGCTTTCTTTGCGGCTTTCTTGCCGGCCGCTTTGCGACGGCTCGACTTACGACGCGGCTTCTTTGCCTCAGCCATCGTCTCGCCGTTTGTCATGGTATCGGAGTCCATTCATTCCTCCTCGTCCCCCGGGGGACGAACAGCGTTATTTGGACAGCGCACGAACTGCGCTTTAAGCGCACTATAAAGGATTTTGCAATTTCATGCAAATCGCGCGCACGCGTACGCGCATGCGCGCGCATACGCACGTGCGTGCGTGCGCCGACGGGCTGCGAATCGGGCCTCATTTGCTCCGGTCTTGACCCCGGGAGTATACTAAGCCCCGTGAAAAAGCCCCTGATTATCGTAGAGTCGCCGACCAAGGCGCGAACGATCAAGAAGTTCCTTCCGGCGCGCTACGCCGTGAAGGCCTCGGTCGGGCACGTGCGCGATCTGCCGAAAAGTACGCTCGGTGTCGACGTCGAGCACGATTTCGCGCCAAAATATCTGACGATTAAGGGTAAAGGCGACGTCATTAAGGAGCTCAAGAGCGCAGTAAAAAGCGCGAGCGACGTCTACCTTGCCACCGACCCCGATCGCGAAGGTGAGGCGATCGCGTGGCACTTGGCCGAGCTTCTGAAACTGGATCATCCCAAGCGTATCGAGCTGCATGAGATCACCAAGGACGCGGCTCTAGCGGCACTGCGGGAGCCTCACCCGATCGACATGGACCGGGTAAACGCGCAACAGGCGCGCCGTATTTTGGATCGCCTGGTGGGCTATAAGATTTCGCCGTTGCTGTGGGCTAAAGTGCGCGGGGGGCTCTCCGCGGGGCGAGTACAATCGGTCGCCGTCCGCTTGATCGTCGATCGCGAACGCGAGATCAATGCATTCGTTCCCAGAGAATATTGGAGCATTACCGCTCAGCTCGCGACCGACCGCGAGCCAGGCATCGTCTTTCCGGCGGATCTCGTCGCGCATCGCGGCGAGAAGATCGAGGTTGCGAATCAGGCGCAGGCCGATGCGATCCTCGCCGCGCTCGAGGGCGCGGCATTCAACGTTGCGTCCGTAAAACGGCGAGAAGTGCGCCGGAATGCGCCGGCCCCGTTTACGACCTCGACGCTCCAGCAAGAAGCCTCGCGCAAGCTGCGTCTGCGCGTGCGCCGCACGATGCAAATCGCTCAGGCACTCTATGAAGGCGTCGATCTTGGCGGTAGTGAGGGAACGCAGGGCCTCATCACCTATATGCGCACCGACTCGACCCGTATCAGCGATTCGGCGCGCGACCACGCTCGCGAGTACGTCGTTGGAGCGTACGGCAAAGAATATCACAGCGGCGCGGCACACAAGGTTCGCGAAGGCGCGCAGGACGCACACGAAGCGATACGCCCAACCAGCGTATTTCGCACGCCGGATAGCGTCGCGCACGTGCTCAA
>JASHZC010000183.1 GCA_030042755.1 Vulcanimicrobiota bacterium
CTGGACTGCCACGTTGTAGATCACTGCACGCTGACGAACTTCGACGCTAATTTGCCCGGTGTCGCCGGACACGGTAAACGATGAGGCTCCTTCGGGCGCGCACGGTTGGTGGTCGATGTCCCATTGAATGCCTTCCTTTGCGCGTGCTTCGCCTTGGGGTCCCCCATCCGGCGGGACCGGGAGTTCGCCGCCGGTGCTGGGGTCATAGACGACCCCGGGGCTACCGAGGACGTACGGATCTTGGCCCGGTTGCCCCACAAAGAACAGCGTAACATCGTCGTCGGGCGCGTACCGTAAGAGCGATCGTTGGCAAGGCTTTACCCTAGCCAGCATCGCTCTGATGGTGCGCATCTGCGCGGGAGTCAAGCTCGGATGCCCCGGCTTGTCGTAGTCGTCCGCACGATAGATTGGTGGCCCGGGCCCGCTCGTGGCTAGGTGTTCGTACGGCCGGGTCGCTGCCGGTGGCGCGGAGTTTGATGTGTTAGTCTTATTGCACGATGTGAAAATAACAAGAACGGCCAAAGCATACGACGCGCTGCGGATGACTCCCCAAAGTGTCATCGTCTTCGCTCGGCTCTTATTTGCGCTTGTGGATGATGAACTTATTTCCTTCCGGATCGCGCACAAAAGCCGCTCGGCACGTCGGCCCATCGTACTGGTTGAAGATGTCGGCGCCATGCTTTCGCAGACGTCGGACGACCGCATCGTAATCATCCACCTCGAATGCCGCCCCCGAAGCGCTGCCGGGAGTGATACCGAGTGCGTCGGCGCTGCCCTCTAGTGCGAAGGTCGCGTTACCAAGATCAAATTCCGCCCAGTCGACGTTTAGCATCGCAGCCTCTCCTAGACCGACGACGTCACGGTAAAATGCCCTGACACGCTCCAGGTCCGCGACGGGATACGCGACAAAGCCTAGCGATAGCGCTCTCTCCATCGTGTTCCGCCTCTTCTGTGCACACGCACGCAAGCCCGGCCGGAGTTCGAACTCTGACCCCCGCCCCGCCTTATAAGCCCTTGCCGGAACCTGCGAACGGGACGTTATTCGGGGTTACGATTTGCGCGATGTCGTGAAAAATTCTGTTGGCGACTCCGGGCGGCGGGTTACCATTTTGCACCGTAACCCATGCGACGATGAACGCGCCGGTCGCCGGAAAATAGTAGTTGGCCGTGTTATAGCCGGGCAAACCTCCGGTATAGCCGTACCAGCCGGCGCTACAGCCCAGGCCGAGGCCGAAGGCAAGGTTCCCCTCGCCTGTGGGAATGCAATCCATCAGCGCGCGGTACGTTGCCGGTGCGCTCACCTTTCCGGTAACGTAGAGCGTGATCCAACGCTTGATGTCCGCCATGTCGGAGATCATGTTTCCGGCCGCCCCCATCATCGAAACGGGGATTTGGCCGCTGACATCCTCCCAGTTGCGGTTCTTGTCGAGACCGTAACCGCGCGCCCAGGGCTCCGGCATCGCTTGCGTCTCGGGGAAGCTGGTATGCGATAGACCGAACGGCACGATCAGGCGCTTGCGAATTTGGTCGCCCACGCTGTCGTGGGCGACGGACTCGATGATAAGTCCCAAAATGAGGTAGTTGGTGTTGCTGTAATGGTAACCCTTATTGGGCGCGAAATACGGCTTCTGTTGCACTGCCCACCGGATGATGGTCCGCGGATCCCACGTCGGCGGCAACACCTTCATCGCGTTGATCTCCGGCGTGTCATACGCTTCGAACAGACCGCTGCGCATATTGCAAAGCTGGCGGATCGTGATGTTCTCCGCATTGGGAACTTTCACGCCGATCGCAAAGCGGCTGATCGGATCGTCGAGGCTCAATTTCTTTTCGTCGACGAGCTGCAGGATAACGGCGACCACGAAAGTCTTCGTGTTGCTTCCGATGCGAAAGTGGTCGGCGGCGGTAAGTGGCCGCTTCGTCGCCAGATCCGCATAGCCGAAGCCGTGCACGTAGCTTCCACCCCGACCGTCCCACACGCCGATCAGGACGCCGGGAACCGGCGTACGGCCGCCGTAAAGCACGCGATTCTTCCGCACGGCAGCCGCGATCGCGCGTTGGATCGCCGGACTTGCGACCGAGGGCGGGTTAACGGCAGCGCTCGCGATCGCGGGCGTCATGATGCACAGGAGGCCTAAAGCGAGCGATCTCATGTCACCGCTCCTTTTCTCTCTGGCGAGGACGAATCCCTAACGTCGATGAAACGTCGTTAATGACTCGCTTCTTTACAGATACGGATCGCCTCGAGGCGTTTAGCGACGGCGTTTTGGCCGTCATCATCACGATCATGGTGCTGGAGCTCCGACCGCCGCAAGGTACGACGTTGCGCGACCTGCTGCCGGAGATCCCTGCGATCGCTACCTATGCCTTGAGCTTTGTCTTCATCGGCATCTACTGGAACAACCACCATCACATGCTGCGCGCCAGTCGCGGCATCGACGGACGAGCGATGTGGGCGAACCTCAATCTGCTCTTTTGGCTTTCGCTGGTGCCGTTCTCAACGGCGTGGCTGGGCCGCAACCCGCAAGCATCCGGCGCCACCGCGTTCTACGGGTTCGTCCTTTTGATGTGCGCGATCTCGTATACGATCCTTCAAGGCGCGCT
>JASHZC010000184.1 GCA_030042755.1 Vulcanimicrobiota bacterium
CACAAAGCGCAGATGAAGGTAGCGGTTCTTCAGGAATCGCTCGTGCAGCATGCCGCTCATGGAACGAGCACGGGGCAATTGGGCGCGCGGCGGAAGCAATGCATTGCGTATGGATCGAAGGGTCGCCTAATCCGTCGTCACGTGAGCGGACCTTCCTTTGCGAGTGCGATCGCGTTTCAGGCGTTCGTTTCGCCTGCGGTGAACGGCGTTTCGCCACGAGACTATGCGTCCGTTCTGCACGCATTCTTTAACGGAGCAATAACGGGGAAAGCTTACTGCGCGAAATAGTGCGCCAAGATGAGTTGGACGTTCTGTTTCGCCTGCGGGTCGCCGGTGATCGCTGCATAATACGCCTGAGCGAGCGTCGCGTAATGCCAATCGAGCTCGTGCTGGCGAGTCGCTCCTGGAATATACTTGATTCGCGTGTTTCCCACCGTCGAAATCTCTCCGCTCGGCATAAGGTTTCGAAGTTCACGCGCCAACCCACGCTGAATTGCTGACCAGAGGCGCTCGCGCAGCGGGTCCGACGGCGGCATTTGAAGGAACGTTACCTGGGCAAAGTAGAGGGAAACGTTTTGATAACTGCTGTCGAAGCCGCCGACCTCGGGAAACGTTCCGTCTCCGAACTGTTTATCAAGGCCCGCTTCGATAAACGAGCGACCGATGTCGATTGCCTGCGAATTACCCAGAAGCGTCCCCGACAGATAGTACTCCGCCCCATACGAGATGATCCGATTCGTCGCAGCTTGATCGGTGCGCAACAAGTCTGCCTGAGGAATAAACCAATTCAGCGTTTTTGCGAGCGGGCCGTACAAAGATTGGGCTTGCGCGCGCAGCTGCGCCGTTTGCGGACTTTGTTGAAACCATGAACTGTCGCGCAGCATGAGCAGAGAATGTGACAGGTAGACGATGAATCCGCCCGCTGCGCCGGCCTGCTCGCGTGCATTATAGCCCATTGCATCGATGAAGCTGCCGTCGGGATTTTGATGGGCAAACGCATAGGATGCTGCGTTTAGTGCGTCGGCAATGTATTGTGGGTTACGCATGAGAAGTCCGGCCGTGACCAGACGATCGGTGCCGATCTGGTTGTTAACGGTCAGCCACTTTCCTCCGCGATTGCGTTGTTCTGCGCCACTGGGATCCGGCTGGTTCTCTTGGACCATTCTCTGTAGAAAGGATGCCGGCAATGGTAAACGCTCGACAACGGCGCCGGGATCGACGGCCGGTGCCGCTGCATTTGCGGCCAGTGGATGAGCGATACAAATAGCGAGGGCGACGACTAGGGGAAATCGGCGATTGGCTATCATTACGGAATCGTGAACCTGTATACGTTGCCGGAATAATCGACCGCGTACAGGCCGCTCGGTACGACGACGGGCCCACTTTCGAAGCGATTCGGCGCGGTATACGTCCAGAGTGCATTGCCGCTCTGCGTGTTGAGGACGTCGAGCACGTCATCGAGACCGACGTAGACGAGGCCCGGGCTCATTGCGGCGTAGTTATCGATCGTGCTCGTCATCGTCTTCTTCCACAACACGTCTCCCATCATGTCCGTCGCTACAAAGCGCGAGTTCCACCCGCTGACAACGTTTTCGGGCCTGCCAGTCAATCGAGCGCGCCAGCTGTCCGAGCGCACTTCGCTTGTGCATGTCGTTGTCTCGCAAAAGAAGCCGGCTCCCACGACAATCGTCGTGCCATCCGACGTTGGCGACGCAAAACCACCCGATTGATCTTGTGCGCCAAGCGGAACGGACCAGCTCACCTGGCCGGTTGTTGGGCTGAAGTGGTAGAGCGAACCGTTCTTGCTCATACCCGTGGCCATGCCGTCGACGATCGAGACCGCCGCGCCGACGTCGTCGTCGGTTGCCGAGTTGGTCGTCGCCGGGTAACTCCAAACGACAGAACCGCTCGTAGTCAGGGCGACGAAACCGTCAGCCGTCGTGATAGGGCTTTGACACGTGTTCCCCGTCCCGAAGACCAGATGCGTTCCGTCGTAGGCGATCGAACCCCAGACGGAGCCTCCCCCGTTGGTTGGGTAGAGCGAATTGACAATCCAAGTCCATTGAATTTTTCCGGTGCTCTCCGAGAGCGCCGTCACGCCGCCATTAATTGGACAGTAGTCGCCGCCCGACGTGCCGATGTAGACGGTTCCATTAACTACGAGAGGAGAATCGTGCGTCAGGCCGTTGATCTTCGTCTGCCACTGCAAGGCTCCGGTCTCCAGTGACAGAGCGTATATGTAGGATGGGGCCGGATTCCCGCTTGAATCGGCTTGCCGATTGCCGATGAATACCGTCTCGCCGTCGATCGTCGGAGTACCAAGAATTTGTTCCGTACTCGGAGCGGGAAGTAACGTCTTCCAGATTATCGCGCCCGAGGTTGGTGAGAGGTCGTACACGTAACCATTGGTCGATACGACGATGATGTTCCCATCATAAACGAGCGGGCTTGAATAGACTTGCTCCCCGAGAGCGGTTTTCCACTGTAAGGTAAGCTCGTGTGCGTTCGTCGTCGTGATGTTCGTATTCGACTGATACCCGGTGCGCTGGAAATCGTGGGCGAACGTTTTCCAATCGTCGGTCGCATACGGCCCGGTCGGCGTCATGGTGCTTTGCGCGCCGGGCGAACTCGCGGCGGGCGAACTCGGGCCCACGCCCGCACCGCCGCAGCCGTTAGTAGCGAGAACGGCAACGGCGAGGATTGCGAACGCAGGCGACCGTCGCAGACGCTCCATACTGCCTCCAACTGCAAAAAAGTGATTTGAACATTTTGGCGTTATGCATCCTCTCCTCCTGAATCGAGGGGCTGGTGGAGCGTCCTGAGAATAGGCGCGTTCGTGCATCGTGTGGTGGAAGCAGCCGAGGAGTCGCAGAGCGAACCGATCTCCGTAGCTCAACCGCTGGCCTTGCTCGCCGTCGTTGCGGCGGCCATCGTGGCCGTCAGCGGGGCATTGTACGTGGCCTCATCGAGACCGCCGTACGGCTTCTACTACGATCTTGGCGGCAACATCTTGGCGACCGCGTTGATCTCGCACTGGGTCGTAAGCGTCCCCGATGCGATCGATGCTGTCGGTTGGGCAGGCTGGGGAAACATCAACGCGTTCCCATATCATCCGATGCTGTCGGTGGTGTTACGGTTACCTCTCGTGCCGCTCTTCCACGGCAATGTCATTGTTGCGATGAAATTCGTGCAGGTCCTTGAGGTGGTCGTTGCTGTCGTCTCGATGGCTGTTCTGTACGCAACGTTCCAGGGATGGTCAGCGTGGGCTTGGATCGCCGGTTTGATCTACGCATTGCTGCCGGAGTCGCTGATGATGTACCGCGGGAACGTGGACTTCGGTTTGGCGGTAGCGTTAGCGCCCCTCTGCATCGGCATCCCCCACATGCTGGTGCGCCGATACGGCGATTACGCTCTGCCGCTTTGCGGAGCGATCATAGCGCTGTTGAGCTCGTGCATCGTTTTGGAATTTCTCTTCGTACAGGGCATTCCGGCATATGCTTTTGCCGTGGCTTTTGCATACGGGCGTCGAGCACGTTGGTCGTGGGCTATCATGTCGAGCATCGGAGGTGCGTGCTTCTTGCTCGCGGCGGCATACTTTATCATCCCGTCGCTGTACATAAACTCGTTTTTTTCGCTGGCGGTCCCCGAGGTCGTGAATCTTCAAAGTGGGCTAGGTGGCGGCTTCACAATGTTCAGTGAGACCCCGATTCCATTCTTGGCTCTTACGATCGACGAGTTTTTCAACGCATCGAACCCAGATTTTAGCTTGCAGTCGCTGCTGTGGGTCATGCTGCCCGCAGGAATCGTCCTCTGGGGACTAGCGGTATGGCGCGTCATTTGGGGACGTGAGGCAGGCGCTTCACCTCGTGGGGAACTCCCCCTCGCATTGATGGGCGGGATCTGCGCTGTTTTGTCGCTGGGCGCCTGGTCGCCGGCGGTGCGCGTCATTTGGAGTGTGATAGCTCACATTCCACTTCTGAACAACATGCGCACGCCGGATCGTTTGCTCTCGCCTGCGGTGCTCGTCGTCGTTCTTTTCGCTGTTTTTGCGCTGGAAAGCCTCGGTTCGCGAGGCACATCCGCGCGGCGCGTTTCGGTCGCATGTAGCGCGCTCCTAGTGGCGGTCGGAGTCTACGCGTTTTTCTGGACCCGCGTTTTCTTGGGAGATCCGACATCGCTCGAATACCGCTTTCCGCATTTGCAAGCGGTAAATGCGATCGCTAGCGAGCGTGGCGGCCGCGTCGCGAATCTCGGCGAAGTCTACCTCGGTAGGTCGGGAGATTCGGTCCTTTACGGTATGCCGCAACCGTACGACTCGTTTCAGGACGACTTCTTTCAAAGATACGAAAGCGACGGCTTCGGCGGCTCCGAAATCCTTGCTCGCGCCGGAGTGCGAACGTTTGTTACGACACCGCGTTGGGCAACCGATTCCCCGTTCTATCCGGAGCCGATTGCGCACTCAATAGATTTGAGGCGACGGGCCGGCGACCCATCGACAGCCTCGGTTTGGGCCGTCACGAATCCACGCGCCGACATCGCCGCCGTCAATACTATTTGTCTTCGCGGCGGGCCCGGTCTGTTCGAGTATGCGCTCGCGCTGCCGATTTTCACGCGCGTTGCGTTTGCCACGGATGCCACCTGCACGCGAACGCTCTATGCAAACAGCGCACCGCTTGATTCACGGCTTGGAGGGCGCGTAGTAGCGATGCTCTCGGGGATTACGCTATTCCCGCACAGCGGTCAGATGCGTGACAATGACTATCGAATCGCAAATGGGCGCTGGTTCGTAAATCTTCCATGGTATCGAAACGCAATCGATGGCGATTCGCCTGAGCTTGGAGTGGCCGCCGTTGCGCTCAATCCCGGAAACAGTGGGAGCGCTTCGTTCGACGTCCGACAATCCGCGAACTACACGGTTGCATTGCGAATGGTGTGCCATCGAAATGTGACCGGTCTCGTGCATATCGATTCGGCCACCGACCGTCGATTTATTTGTAGGCCGAATTTTGGGTTTCAGTGGATCGCGAGCGATGTAGGCCGCCTCTCGCGAGGGCGCCATTTCTTACGCATCACCATAGGTCCCTTCGGCACGGAGCAGGTTGGAACGACCTCTTGGAACACGTCGTGGACCGAAGCGTTCGATGGAGCCGCGCTCGTGAGGCGCGGATCAAAAATAGACGCGAAACCGACCGCCTACTTGTTCTCCATCGATCGCTTTACCGACTCGCTCGTCGGCTCACCGGTCGCACCGCGAATACTCGCGGCCTACGACCGAAAGAATCTTTTCCCGAAACTCGGTAGGGTCGAGTTGAAGGCAAATACCCTCTACACGGTCGCGTTCTCAGCGAGAGCCTCCGTCGCGAACACGGGTTTTACCAGCTTCGGGGGACCAGGTGTGATGATAACGCCGACAGCAGGCTTTCCAACTTCGTATCCCGACACAGCGTGGCATCCCTATTCCTTCGATTGGCTGATCGGTCCAAACAACGTTCGAACCAGTGTGATACTCAAGGTGTCGCGAGGATTCACGTCCGCGAGCCGCCCCGCGGTGTCGGTCGCGTTCGCAACCGCGCAGCTCAGAGTGCATCCTATTCAACTTCACGACTTTAGAGCCATGAGGTGGATTAGCGCGGGATCCTATCTCGTTCAAACGCGGCTTCTGGGCGGTTCCCCCGGGGGGACCGTGGCGATCGACGGGTGGCACATAGCGAACGGAGGCCACATAACCATTCGCCAATCGCGCGAGCACGCGCTCAGCTATATCGGTCTGCCCCAAGACGCGTATGTCATAGCATTGATTCCCGAGAATTGGATCGCTGCGATGCGATCGACGGTCCCTGCGAGCGTGGTGAGGGTGTCGCGACAGCGCTGGGGTGTTGACGTAAGGAAAACTGAAACGCTCGAGGCGACCGTTTTCCCTGATGGCTGGTGGTTCTTGAGAGGAACACGAGGCATCATCGCTGGGAAGCGTTGCGACATCGTAAATACATGTTTCTCAGACGTTCCACCGGGGTCGTATCTTTTAGCTCACGAGTGGCCGAGCTACGTGATATTTGGACTCCTGAGCACGCTCGCCGGTTGGGTTACTGCGATCGTCATCGTCCTCGTGGCGAAAGCAAGGGTTAGAGGAACGGCTGCGCGAGCGCAATAATCGCACGCCATGCAGTGTCCGCTGTGTAACGCACCGGCGCAAGTCGTTGAAACGGCATATCCGGGTTATCGCGCGCCAACGCTTTATCGTATTGCGGGCTGCGGCACGTGCCAGGTTTCGTTCGCGGTCCCTACTCGTTCAGACGAAGAGCTTTACGAGTTGATCTATTCGCAAAGTGCAATGATTCCGGGATACGATCGGTACGAATACTATGCCTCGAGGGTGAGAAGCGCTCCCGACCCGTTGGAGTTTTTGGCGTCCCAGGAAGAAAATTATTGGGCGGTTCGTCAAGCTTGTCAGAGCCTTGCGAAGGATGCGGAGATACTTGACGTCGGATCGGGCCTCGGCTATCTTCCGTTTGCGTTGGCTTCGGCCGGCTTCCGCGCGACCGGCCTTGACCTATCCGAGAAGGCCGTAGCGCGCGCGCGCCGGCGTTTCGGGGATCACTTCGTCGTCGCAGATTTCTTCGATTGGTCTTCACGCTATCCGCAGCGCTACGACCTCGTCACCATGCTCGAGCTGATCGAACATGTCGACGATCCGCATGCGTGGATCGAAGCCGGTCTGCGACTGCTAAAACCAGGGGGGCGTTTGCTGCTTTCAACGCCGAATCGGAGCTTCTACCCAATGGGTACCGTTTGGGAGACGGATGCGCCGCCCGTACATCTCTGGTGGTTTTCCGAGCGAGCAGTCCAAGTTCTGACACGCGGAACTGGAGTTTCGGTCGAGTTCATCGACTTCAGCGACTGTGAGATTCCCCCGAAGGCGGCGCCGGTCAAACCCTTGCAGACGCAGCGTGCGCCGTTTCTGGACGAGGAGGGTAGGGTCACATCAGTAAAGCGTCGCGTTCTTCATCAGTTGGGGCTTCTCGCGCCCGCGTTCTCGGTATATCTCAAGCGCGAACGGCAAAATCGAGCGCGAATGGCAGCCGACGCGGATCCGGCCCGGCGCGAAACACTCGTTGCAGTGCTGAGGACTGCATGAAATCATCCGTGGCAATGAAACTCCCGCGTGTTTCAGCGCTCTTCCTCGCAGCAGCGGTGTGTTCTTGTTCATCATCTGGTGGCGGCGGCATGGCGCCGCTACCGGTTGCGACACCGATCGGGCAGACGAGTACGTCGGGAGCACCTGGAATCGTGAATCTGGTAGGATCAGGCTTCCAAGATCCCGACGGCGTCGCGGTCGATGCAAGCGGAAATGTCTACGTTGCCGACACGACCTTTACCGTAATAGATAAGGTATCGCCAAGCGGGACGATCACGAGCTTCGGCTCGGGTTTTAAGCAGCCCGCAGGCGTTGCACTCGACTCCGCAGGGAACCTCTATGTTGGCGACGCCGGAAACGACGCGGTCAAAAAAATTACGCCGGGTGGAACGGTGACGACGATCGCGACCGGATTCAGGGGTCCAATTGGCGTCGCGGTCGATTCGCAGGGCAACGTCTATGTCGCGGACAGCGGCAACAGCGCCATCAAGAAAATCGGTCCCAACGGCGGCATCACCGTTATTGGTTCGGGTTTCAGTTTGCCTTCGGGCGTAGCCGTAGACGCTAGCGAAAACGTCTACGTAGCCGACACTGAAAATAACGCGGTAAAGAAGATTTCGCCGGGAGGAGCCGTTACGACGATCGGATCGGGTTGGAGTAGACCATACGGCATTGCGGTCGATGCAAGCGGCAACATCTACGTTGGTGACAGCCTCAACGATGAGGTAAAAAAGGTCACGCCGACCGGAACGATTACGCAGATCGGCTCTGGCTTCTTGTCGCCCAGAGGCGTCGCCGTGACCGCGGCCGGCGATGTATACGTTGCCGACTTCGGAAACCACGAGGTCAAAGAAATCGTGCCGGAGGGAACGATTAACGCGCTCGGAAGCGGGTTTTCCAATCCGATAGGCATCGCCGTCGACGCAAGCGGAAACGTATACGTCGGCGACAGCGGTAACAATGAAGTCAAGAAGATTTCCTCTTCGGGCACCGCCGTGATTGGTTCTGGATTTGACGATCCGCAAGGAGTGGCCGTCGATACGCGAGGAGATGTCTACGTTGCCGATCTCGGTAATCACGCCGTGAAAGAGATCTTGCCGAGCGGAACGGTGGAGAAGATTGGTGGGACGTTTACGAATCCGATCGGCGTTGCCGTGGATTCGCAATTCAACGTATACGTTGCCGACTTCGGCGACCACAGCGTGGGCGATTATGGCGAAATCGAGAAAATCGCTCCTTCGGGGACGGTGACGACGATCGGTTCGGGATTCAACGCGCCGACCGGCGTGGCCGTCGATGCGAGCGGCAACGTCTACGTGGGCGATACGGGTAATAACACCGTCAAAAAGATCTCGCCCGGCGGTGCGATCACCGTGCTCACGATGAAGTATAGTTGGCCCACCGGCGTTGCTGCTGATGCAAGCGGCAACATCTACGTCGCAGACAGCGGGTACAATGCGGTCGACAAGATCGCACCGAGCGGCACCGCTTCAGCGCTCGGTTCTGGCTTCGTTGCACCACTAGGCGTGGCAATTGATGCGAAGGGCAATCTGTACGTTACCGATTTCGGCGGCGTAGAGAGGTTCGCACCGTGAAAACCTTCGCTATCGGACTCATATTGTTTGCGGGCGCCGCCTTTGGCCTCGCTTCGGCGACCGACTACACCACGTTTCATTTCGATAACTGGCGCACGGGCTGGAACTCGAGCGAAACGACGTTGACGCCGGCGTTGATTGCCGGTGGGCACTTCGGGGAATACATGAGCGTCGCCGTCGATGGTGAGGTCGACGCCCAGCCGCTCTACGTTGAGAACGAGAGCATACCGAACGAGGGAACGCATTCGCTGGCCATCATTGCGACCGAAAACGATTCGCTCTACGCAATCGACGTGACGAGTGGCACGGTCATTTGGCAGACGAGCTTTGGGACTCCGGTGACCGTCGATACGGCGGCGACGAAAAATTGTGCCGTCCCGAATCCGTATGCCGGCATTTTGAGCACGCCGGTCATCGTCCGCGCGACCGACAGCATCTACGTCGTTGCATACGTGATGCAAGGAACGACGCCGGTGTATCAGTTCCACGACGTTTCGCTTGCAACGGGAGTCGATCAGACCACTCCATTCACGATGGAAAGCAGCACGACGCCGGCGCTCTTCGACTCGGCGGAAGCGCAGCGTCCAGCGCTCTTGTTCAGCGGGAATATGGTCTACGCTGGGTTCGGATCGTTTTGCGACAGCGATACGACGACGAGCGCCGGACAGATTTACGCGTTTAGCGCTTCGGGAGCGCTTGTCAACTATTTCCTCGCATCACGAAGCCTTGGTAGCCTTTGGGCATCTGGATTTGGTCCAGCGGCGGACACATCAGGAAACGTCTACTTCGCGACCGGGAATGGGATGACGCTCTATGGACTTGGTAGCTACGCCCAAGCAGTGTTGAAGCTCAATCCAACGCTCAAGAGTGTCCTGGATTATTTTGCTCCCACGAATGCACCCGCGGAAAGCGACAACGACCTCGATCTCTCCGCGGGCGGCGTCTTGCTACTACCGGATCAATACGGGCCGTATGGCAAGTACGCTCACGTCGCAGTCGCCGGTGGGAAAACCGGCGTGACGTACCTTCTCGATCGCGACGATCTAGGGAAGTGGGCGGGTGGGGCCGCCGATAAGGTTCCATTCGAATTGCGGACGAGCAGCCTGTTCTATGGAGGGCCGTGCTTCTGGCGCGATGCGAGCGGAAACAACTATCTTGGTATAACCGGTTCCGGACAACCGTTTTCTGTCTACCGTTTGACCTCGTCACTCACGATGTCGTTATGGGGGCGAGCACCCGATGCGGAGTACGTTCTCGGGGAGGGCGGCGATACGTGCACCGTCTCTTCGAACGGCACCGATGCGGGTTCGGGAGTCGTATGGGTCGTCGATGGACCGGCGTCGAGCGCGACCGGCATTAACGGGCCGATCTATCTCGAAGCGTACTCGGCGTCGAATCCGGATGTGGGATACATTTTCAAAGCGCAAGCCGGCCTGTGGGGAGACGGCGATGGTGTTTCTCCGCCGGCATTCGGAGCGCCGTTTGGTTCCGCCACCGTCGCCGATGGCCGGGTCATCGTCGCGAGCAACAAACTCGTAACGTTTTGGGAATCCAAATGAACTCGCTACTTGCGCGCGTTACACTTAGTGCGGTCTTCGTGCTCGCCGCGGTTGGCGTGGGCGCAGCGAAAGACACGAGGCCCCCGTACTCTATTCACACGGTGATGCACGTTCAACCGAGCGCCGCATTCGTTCAACCCGGGCCGATCGGCGTCGCGCAGACCGTGCGTATAACCGAACAACGGTGCATCGGTACGGTCCTCGAGCAAAATCGCCCGTCAGGGCTCGGATGCAATCCGGAAACGCCTGCGACGTCCATCGAGCCACACGTCGTGACGGCGAATTGTCCGGTTCGCGTGACGATGACGCAGCCGGGAATATTTTCGATAACGCGCTTAGGTTCCGGTGGTAACGTTACACTTAGCGCTCCACAAAGAGCACCGATTCGCGGGCTCTGCGAAATCGAATTCCGCGATGCGAGCAGTCACGCATTCGCTACGGTGCTTATCTAATATCGATCTCCATCGGGCCCGAATCCGAGAACACTCGATACCGGGTGCCGGGCTCGCGAGTCTTGCGCGCAACGATCACGAAATTGCTCGCGAAGCGCGGGAAGTTTGCCATGAGCAGATCGATCGGGCGCAGCGCGTTACTGCTCGTAAATGCCGCACCCGATATTTTTCCGACGTCGAATCCGTTGGCAGCCAGCATTTCGCGTAGCGCGCCCAACGTGAAGATCTTGAGATGACCTTGCGTCGGGCCGCTTTGTCCGAAGGCTCGTGTCATGCGCCCCAAATTGACGTGAAGGCTCGTTTCCGTAAAGACGGGCTGAACGCCGAGCAAGAGCAGCACGCGATTGAACCAGCTCGCGAGATTGGGAGTCGTTACGATCAGCGTTCCGTGGGAGTTGAGAACGCGCGAGATCTCGCGCAGCGCCGCATCGGGATCGACCAGATGCTCGATGACCTCCCCGAAAATCACGCAATCGAACTGCCCAGTCGCAAAGGGCAACCCCGT
>JASHZC010000185.1 GCA_030042755.1 Vulcanimicrobiota bacterium
CGTTCGCGCATCGCTCTTCGCACTCGAAAATCCGTTGCGCGCATGGGTGCCGTCGCAGTAGGGCTTAATGTTCGATCCACCGCATCGGCACAGCGCTACGATTGGACGAACGTGGAGGGTTTCGCCTTTGGAGTTCGTCAGTTTGCGAAGGTTTCGTACGATGTATGGCCCGTCGATTTCGGGACGAATCGTCGTACGCGCGTTGCGCTCGCCCGCTTCATCGCGAATCGCCACAGCGAATTGCGCGGGAATAAATGGCGTCAGATGTTCGGCAACCGATTCGATCGCGGCGGCTGCTTCCTGCACTTCCTGCGGCAATCCGGCTTCCTCAGCAAGTGCCGTCAGTTGCTCGCTGAGATCGTAGAGCCGCTCGAGAAAGAAGATCCACGCCGCGCGTTTATGCGCGAGCAGATGGATGCCGCGCGTAACGCCGAAGCCCGGCCCCGCATTCTTGCCGGGGTATTCGCGACCGGCCGGTGTCTTGGCGAGTGCCTCTCCCAGTGGACGCAGCCCGGACGCCATGATGCGCAACGTTCCTCGCGCAAGCATGCGGAACTCGTCTTCGCTTTCCTCGCCGTGCGCAAAGAATCGAGCCAGCATCATAAGCATCAGCGCGTAGGCACTGTTGAAAAGAGCGGCCAGCTCCTGTGCGATGGGATCGGTGATTCTATGCGATCCTACCGTCTCCGAGATCCCGCGTGTCGAAGGATTGGTCAGCAGCGGACGTACCGGATCGAACGTGCGCTTTTCGGCGCGCGCTCGTTCGTTCAACGCTTCATATTCGCGCCGAATGTTGTCAAAGACGCAAAAATGAGCCTCGGGATGCTCGGCCGTCGGCGATTCGCCCTGCTCGACGATCATCTCGATCGCGCGAACGGCGCTTGCGCAGTCGACAACCTGAACGAGCTCCTTCGGAAAGTCGAGATACTGCGGCGTAGCCTGCGCGGCCGGGTCGCCGATGAACAATCGACTGGGATCGATATGGCGGTATGCCGATTCGATTTTGTGATAGAACTCGCCGACCGTTTGGAAATCGACGTCGAATGGTTCGATCCTATTCTGCGTGCGTAGAAACGTGCTCGCGTCGGTCTTGCCGGCAACGCGCTGACGGATGCGATCGTATTCGGCATGGCGCTCTTTGGGCAGCACGCCGTCTTCGGGCATTTCGTAACAGACGAACCGTTCGATCAATTGTTGTGAGAACGGTTCGAGCACCATTTCCAGGCCGAATGGAAACGCCGTGGCGGGCAAAGGAAAATTCTCGCGTGAAAAATGCGGCGCGCCGCCGACCGCGGTCATGATATTGCAGACTTGTCCGAGATGCAGCATCTCTTCGATCGCAACGCCGGCGAGCTTTCGCTTCCAGCCGCGCACTGCGGTGAGTTCGTCCTCGGTGAGACCACCCTCGCGAATGTCAGTCTTGAGCGAATAGCCGGCGTACAAGTACACACATGCCAGGTCGTGCTCCAACTCGCATGCGCGCGTTAGCAAGTACAACAACTCTTCGCGAGTTCTTACTGGGGCGATCGTTCCGGTTGTCGGCGACATCTCCCAATGTTA
Organism: Vulcanimicrobiota bacterium; assembly: GCA_030042755.1. The sequence continues at coordinate 1,561 of JASHZC010000185.1, forward strand.
TTCGACGCGGCTCCTTGCGTCGAGAACGGATTGCAAGAGTCCCGGGAAGCGCGATTGCAGACACCCGTAACGGAGACTTACGTGGCGCTCGGTACCGTCGAGGCGGGTTCGAGTGACGCCGGCTTCGCGCAGCACCTTGAGGTGATGCGAGCGCGTCGATTTTGGAATGCCGGGGACGAGCGTGCTGCAAACCGCCTCACCACGGCGGTGTAGTTCGGTGACGATATCGAGGCGCACCGGATCGCTTAGGGCAGCGAGCACGGATGCCAGGTCGAGATCCGAAGCCTCCGGCTCAAAAATCGTTTCGTTCATGTTCCATTATTTTCGAATAACTCCGACTTTTGTCGTTTGTTCGATTCATCTCGAACAATACCATAAGGCTGTTCGAATTTCATCGAACAAAGTAGCACCCCGTCTCCTTGGTAGTACCGCCGTGACCGCCTTTCGCCTTGGTCTTCTCGCCGCTCTTGCCTGCGCAATCGCCTGGGGCGCGATGTTTTCGGTGATGTCCCACCTGCTCGCCGCGTTCGATCCCTATTGGCTGACCTCGATCCGCTACGTCGTGGCGAGTGCGTTCCTCGCCATTGCCTTGCTCGTCGTCGAAGGGCCCTCGGCGTTCCGTCTCGGCCGCCGCGCGGGACTGCTCGCCCTGATCGGATCGGCTGGAATCGCCGGGTTCAACCTTCTACTCTTGAACGGGCTGGAGCACAGTAGCCCCGAGCATTGCGCGCTTCTCGCCGCCCTCGCTCCCGGGCTGGTAACGCTCATCGTATGGGCGCGCACGAAGAATGCTCCCTCGCGCACGACGATTGCGGCACTCGCGCTTGCCTTCGCCGGCGTCGCGTTGGTCGTCTCCAAGGGCAACGTCGCCACGCTCGCGACCGGCTCGGCCGCGGGCGATGGATTGATTGCCCTCGCCGTCCTCGGGTTTGCGATCTACACCGCAGGAACGCCGGCGTTCAGCGACTGGTCGCGGCTACGCTTTACGACGCTCAGCATCGGATTCGGCACGCTCGCGACCGTTGTCGCCACGGCAATCGCTACCGCAGGCGGTGCAGCACATCCGCCGCAGGCGTTCGATCTAACGGACGTCGCCGGCATGCTGTACTTGATTTTTATTGCCGCGATCTTTGCTCTTACCGCGTGGTCGTTCGCAGTATCCTCGATTGGCGCGGAAAACACTGCGTTGTTCCTCAATGCCGTACCGGTCGTCGCTTTCGTCATTGGAATAGCGCAGGGACGCCACTTCACCGCCGTCGAGTATCTAGGTGCCGTGGTAACGATCTTCGCGTTGATTCTCAACAACGTGCATGCGCGCCGCAACGCGGCGCTGCAAAGGAGGCTCTCTCGCGCCGCGTGACGGACTACCGCGCATGACCGCAGCGGCGCGATTCGTCGACCTCGAAGGGCTTGGCTACGCCGATTCTGAGCTGCCCGCCGTGACGGTCGCCCCATCTGCGCCGGTTCTTCCGTCGATCTATCGTGTCGACGAAGCAGCTGCGTCCATCGTTGCCGCCGCGCACTCGGCGGCTGCCGCGCAGAGCGGAGCGCCGGTGATAACCGTCGATACGCGTGAGGCTGCTATCGCGTTTCGCTCGGAACGCTACCTTCGCGTGAACGGAGAGCCGGTCGGCGAACTGTGGGCGGCGCTCACCGGCGATTACCGCACGCGCGACGCGCGTTGGATTCGCTTGCATTGTAACTTTCTCCATCATGCTGCGGCGGTGATGCGCGTCCTCGGTGTCGCACACGATCGTAAAGCGGTCGAGTCGGCGGTTGAGCTCTGGAACGCACCGGATCTCGAACAAGCCGTTCTCGACGCAGGCGGCGCCGCAGCGATGGAACGATCGATCGACGAGTGGAACGCGTTGCCGCAAGCGCGCGCGCTCGAATTGCAGCCGCTCGTCGGTCTGACGAAGATCGGCGAAATCGCGGCGCCGCTGCCGCCCGGAATCTCTGCCGGTACCCGTCCGCTTAGCGGGGTGCGCGTGCTCGATCTCACGCGAGTGCTTGCGGGACCGGTCGCAGGCCGCACGCTCGCCGCATATGGTGCCGACGTGTTGCACGTTTGCGCGAAGCATCTGCCGGAAATCGAAGCCCTTGCCATCGACACCGGCTT
>JASHZC010000186.1 GCA_030042755.1 Vulcanimicrobiota bacterium
GAGCGCGTTGAACGCGCGATTATGATCGGTGCGCACGATCATCATTCCGCTATGGGCATCGCCCTCAATAAGGTCCAACGCGAAGCGATCGAACTCGACCCGGTGCGCGGCGTCGCGCTCGCGCGCAAGATCGCGATGCTCACCTACAAGAGCGAAGAACTCCTTACCGAACGTCACGATCGCAAACGCGACCGCAACGATCCGAGCCTCTTCGACGTCGAGGGCTACCTCGATTACCAAGGACGCAAATTCATCGAACGAATGGATGGAGCAACGTATGCGCTGCTCACACACGCGATGGATAGCTTCGACGTGCGCGATCGCGAAGCTCCGCCCGGCGTCGATCTCACATTCGTCGGTATTTCATCCGACTGGCTCTTCCGCCCGCAAGACGTTCGCGAAACCGCGCGCCGTTTGCGCGCGCGTTACGTGGAACTCGAGAGCGCTCATGGACACGACGCGTTTCTCGCCGAGACAAAGCAGCTCTCAGAATTATTACATCAGGGGGCGGGTTCTTGGATCGCCCCCTGATGCGCTTGCGCTGCGGACCTTAGTCCTCTACAGCGCGGCTACTCCATCGCCGTTTTGCCCTCTCATGCCGCCCTCTTACCCCGCATCGCGGCCTAATGCAGTCGAGCGAACAGCCGTACCACCCGCCGGCATAGGGGACGCACCCATGCTGCGGAAGTCATCCCCGGTAGAGGAGGTTGCCGTGCATCGCCCTCTCCTTAGCATCCTAATCGCTCTGTTTGCGGGCCTGGCCGTTCCCGCTTCGGCTGTCAACGAAATTCCGAAGTGGCCGAGCGTTGCAAAGAGCATCGCCGTCATCGGATACCGTCTGAAAGACGGAACCTTCGCGGAGTGGGGCACGGCGTTTTGCGTCGAATCGAACGCGTCGCAGTCGCAGTTCTTGACCGACGAACACGTTATCGAGCAGCCGGCTTCGTCAGAGCCGATTCAACTTGTCGTGTTGCTTCCCCAAAACGAAAAACCCGTCGCCGCAACGGTCGTCCGATTCAGCAAATCGTCCGACCTAGCGATCGTGTCCATTGACGTCGGCAACATTCCGCGATTGCAACTCAGCGCGAAGAATCCCGAGACGGGCGATCAAGTGACGATCGGCGGCTTCCCGTACATCGATGGCATATATGGCGGCCTCACGCGGGTCTCGCAAACAATCGCAAAATCGCCGAGCTTGAGCCCTTCGGCGCACCTCGGCACGGTAAGTAATCTTCACGTCGGCGGCCTGCTTATTCAGTTCGACGGCAACGTCGATCGAGGAAATAGCGGCAGCCCGCTCTTCGATCCCGACACGGGACTCGTGTACGGTGTGGTCGAGGGGTACATACCAGGGTCGCCGGTCAATCCCAACGGAGATCCGTCCGTTTCGGCCGCCTACGCCGACATGGCGATGTCGCGTCAGGCCGTAGCGGACTTCATGAGCGGACGCCCGGATGCAATCGGTGTTGCCCCCGGAACGGTGCCGGCGAGTGCGACGACGACGGTGTTTCAAGTTGCAGCTGCCAAAGGCGACGCAGCATCGCAAAACATCGTTGGATTGATGTATCGAAATGGTTCGGACGGCGTGCAGCGCGACTACGCGAAAGCGCTGCACTATTTTCAATTGGCTGCGGATCAAGGCAACGCGGATGCGCAAGCCAATCTCGGTGGCGCCTACGTGCTTGCCCAGGGCGTGAATCAAGACTTCGCAACCGCGGTGCACTATTTCCAGCTCTCGGCGAATCAGGGAAACGGTCACGGACAGGCCGATCTAGGGAGCATGTACGAACGCGGTTGGGGCGTGCAGCTGGACTACGCGCAGGCACTGTATTGGTACAGGCTTTCTGCCGCGCACGGAAACTCAAACGGCCAGGTGGGATTGAGTTACGCGTACTTCTGGGGGCATGGCGTACCGCGCGACTACGCGCAGGCCGTGCACTGGACAAGACTTGCCGCAGCCCAAGGCGATAGCGAAGCCGAGGCCAACCTCGGCAGCGCGTACGCGCTCGGCGAGGGGGTGCCGCGCGACTACGCTCAAGCGCTGCGTTGGATTCAGTTATCGGTCGTGCAAGACAATGCGTGGGGAGAAGTCGCGCTCGGAACGTGCTACAAGTTGGGTACGGGCGTTCCGCAAGATTACGCGCTGGCGATGCATTGGTATCGACTTGCGGTCGATCAGGACGCATCTTTTGGCGCATACGTCGGGGACCTATATTACCTCGGTGACGGAGTGCCGAAAGATTACGCTCAGGCCCTGCGTTGGTATTCGCTGGCCGCCGCAAAAGACGATTCGGGCGCCGAAGTGGCCATGGGCACCCTCTATGCGAACGGCCAAGGCGTACCGCAGAGCTATGTTCAAGCTCTTCACTACTACGAGCAGGCCGCATCGCACGACGATGTAGACGCCGAGGTTAACCTCGGCGAGATGTACGAAAATGGCGTCGGCGTGTCGCAGGATTTCGTGCAGGCGTTACACTGGTATCGGCTCGCTGCGGCACAAGGTGACGCGGACGGAAAAGCGGGCGTACTACGCGTTTCGCAATTACTCAAACAATCGCCGCACTAGTCGCGTTTTGAGCGATCGATGAGCGGTTCGAAACGCCGATCGGGAAAAGACCATATCACTGCAACCGCTACCAACAGCACGTCCGACACGATAGTAGAGACGAATGCAGCGATGACGGCGACTGCGTACATGGCGATCGACACTCTGCCCTTCACATCGATCGCGACTGCATTAGCGAAGGGCGTCCCACGGCCGTTTACGCGCACGAGCGATACTTGCAGAATGGCGTAGGCGACCGCGGCGAATAGTAAGACAAGACTATACACCGCAGTCGGCCCGGAACCGGTCGGATGTGCACCGAGCCACGCGGTTGCAAATGGCGCGAGTGACAACCAAAAGAGCAAAAGCAGATTTGCCCACATGACTCTGCCGTCGATGCCTTTGCTCGCGCGCAGCATGTGATGATGGTTGTTCCAATAAATCCCGATGAAGACGAAGCTGAGAGCGTAGACGGCGATCCCTGGTAACGTTGGTACGATTGCGCGCAGATCGGTACCGTCTGGCGGGCGCAGCCCGAGCACCATGATGGTGATGATCACCGCCATGACGCCGTCACTGAATGCCTCTAGCCGTCCCTGCTCTGTCGAGAACTGTCTCATGAACGCTCGTACAGCCAGCGATAAATCGCCCGGCCAACCACCTCATGTTCGATCGGATGCAATCGGGCGAACACATCTTCTTCAGCTTCACCCGGTTGCACGCGCAGCGGTTTGCGAACGAGCACGCGTCCGCGATCGGTATC
>JASHZC010000187.1 GCA_030042755.1 Vulcanimicrobiota bacterium
ACTCCGTACGAATGGGGCCCCTAAACGTTTAACAGGCGCTCCGCTACGCTGCGCGCCCCCCATCGGCAAAGCCGCTGGGGCCCCCAGGCGCGCTATCATACAAGTCGTTCATCTTTCGCGCCGCGAGCGATGATGATCTGTCCGTTTTCTTCGAGCGTCCGGATGACGTCGACGATCTGCTGCTGCGCCTTGCCGACATCGCGCATGCGCGTCGGGCCGAGCAACTCGATCTCCTCGCGAAGCATCGCCGATGCACGCGAGGACATGTTGCGATAGATACGCGCCAGCAACTCTTCGTTCGCGACCTTGAGGGCGAGCGCAAGATCCTTGCCGTCGACTTCCTTGAGCACGCGCTGGATCGAACGATCGTCCAGGTTGATGATGTCTTCGAAGACGAACAGCAGGCTCTTGACTTCCTGCGCGAGCTCGGGATCGCGTTTCGTCAATCCGTCGAGGATGTTCTTCTCGGTTTCGCGATCGACGAAGTTCATCAGATTCGCGAGCGATTGCACGCCACCGGCCTTCGAGAAATCCGCTCCGCTTACGAGCAAACGCCGTCCCAGTAGCTCGTCCAATTGTTCGAGGACTTCGGGCGCGGTCTTCTGCAGGATCGCGATGCGCATAGCGACTTCGGCCTGCAGGTCCGGAGGCAGCGCGGAAAGCACCGAGCCGGCCTGTTCCGCCTGCATGTAGACCAGGATCAGTGCGATCGTTTGAGGATGCTCGTCCTGGATAAACTGCAAGAGCTGCGCGGGCTCGGTTTTCTTGATCAGCTCGAGCGGATTGCCGTGTTTGAGCGCGGCGAAGAGCCGCGAGGTCATATCGTCCGCTTGACCCGCACCGAAACTGCGCTCGAGAATCTCCTTTGCGTACTCGATGCCGCCTTCGTTGATATATTTCAGTGCGATTGCGCGTTGATAGGCCTCTTGGATGACGGCATCGCGCTTCTCGATCGGAACGGTCGTAATCTTTGCGATCTCGAGGACGATGCGTTCGACCTCGTCTTGCCGCAAGAATTTGAAGATCGTAGCCGAGAGCTCGAGCCCGAGGGTAATCAAAAGGATCGCGGCTTTTTCGGGCCCCGATATCTCGAGTTGCGGCGTCTCCGGCAACCCGTTACCAAAGGAAGGCGGCTCCGGCAACGTCCCAAAGCCGGATAAATTAACGATCGGCGACTCCATAATTCAGATCGTTTACTCCGCTAGCCAGAGTTTGACAAGTTTGGCAATGCTGTCGGGGTTTTCTTGAGCGACGGTTGTAACGTATTCGATCATTTGCTCGCGCGTGAGATCGGCTGCAGAACGAATCGGTGCAGCGATGCCGGGTGCTCCCTCGAGAATCGGATGCTCTTCAAAGGGCGGCAACTCTTCGGCGAGCGACGTATCGAAGGATGGCAGTTCCAAGGACGACCCAAAGCGTCCACGACGACCGCGCATGACTACCAGACCAAGGCCCGCCAACAGTGCGATCCCACCAACGGCGAGCAATGCCCAGAGCGGAATGCCTAAGACGGTCGTCGTGACGGAAGATGGCCCGCCGTTGCCGGCGACCGACGGATTGAACGGGATCGCCTCGACTGAAACCTGATCGCCCTGTGCCAGATTGAGATCCGCCGCAGCAATGACCACGTTGCGGATCTGCTGGACGTTCGCCGGCGTGAGTTGGTACGTTTGCGCGTTGGCGAGAATCGGAACCCCGCTCGGCGATTCGGCCGACGAATTCACCAACACGGCGACGCTGGTCTGCAACACCTTTCCAGGCGCGTCGATGTGCTTGATGTTCTGTTCCGTGATGTCGTAATTCGTCGTCGATTTCGAATGGTTATAGCGTCCGTTGGACGTTTGATTCGCCGGGGCTTGATAGGTCCCAATGTTGCTGGTCGTGCCGGGGACGCCAATCGCCGGATTGTGGACGGGTTGCGAGCCAACGTACGATTCGCGTTCGGACTGTTGCGAAAGGACCGTGCCCTGTGGGGCGTACACCTTGCTGTCGGTTGAATTCGCGTCGAAATCCATCTTCGTAGAGACGCGGGCAACGGCGTGCCCCTTCCCGAGCGTCGCATCGAGCATCGACTGGATGCTCTGCTGCATGGCGGACTCGTAACGCTCCTTGGCGATCAGCTGCTCCTGCGTCATTTTTAGCGCGTCGGGCGAACCGTCGCCCGAGCCGTTCGCGTCGACGGTGCCGCCGGGACCCGGCAACAAGATCTGACCGTCTTGATTGACGATCGTTACGTTCTCGGGTTTCAGGCCGTCGACGGCGTTGGCAACGAGCATCGTGATGCCCTTGACCTCATCGGCGTCAAGGCTCTGTCCAGGCTTGGTCTTGATGGCAATCGATGCGGTCGTTGGTTCTTGGGAGTCGCTGTAGAGCGATTGTGACGGCGTCGCGATGTTGACGCGCGAAGAATCAACCGGATCCAGACCGTCGATCGTGCGCTCGAGTTCGCCTTCGACGGCGCGCGTCTTGTCGAGATTTTCCTGGAATTCGGTCATACCGAAGTTCGTGCGATCGAAAAGTTCGTATCCGGTCGTGCCGCCTTTGATGAGGCCCGCGCCCGCAATCGCTACGCGCTCGTCGCTGACGTCCTGCTCCGGAACGTAGACGGTCTTTCCGTCGGTCGAGAGCCGATACGGCACTTTGTCGTCTTTGAGATGCTGGATGACCGTCGACGCATCGTCGGCTGAAAGATTCGAGAAGAGCGTTTGATACGTCTGGCCGCGGCCGATGTAGAGCCAGCTAAGGCCGAGAATTACTGCGAGGGCGACTCCAATTGCGACGATGGTAAACGTGCGATTTTGGCGATTCTGGCTCTGCCACATAGCGGCAAATCGGCCAGAAATATCGGACCACACCGAGCTGAGTCGCTCCACGCCTTTACGTACCTAAATTCTCCGAGCCAACCGTGGCGTGCGACGCTGGACTTCCGTGCCCAGCGTGGGAGAAGCCCGACGCTTGCATCAGGCTACTACCGTGTGTATCGGTCACACTGCCGTTCGCTTTAATGTCATCGAGCAAGTTCGCTGCGCTCCCGTCCGACGGAAACGAGTTCGACCGGCGTTTGTAGCAGCTCTTCGATGCGATTGATATAGCGCTGACTGGCTGCAGGAAGGGCGCTGCGGCTACGCACGTCGCGAATCGGCTGGTCCCATCCCTCCATCTCCTCGACCACGACGTCGAGCTGCGGTGATCCCGCAGCGGAAAAATCGACCGGCGCTCCGCGCAGACGATAGCCCGTGACGATGCCGATTCGCTCGAAGCCGCACAGCACGTCCAGTTTCGTCAGTACGATTGTATGTAATCCGTTAAGTCGCACCGCGTAGCGTCCGGCAACCGCATCGAACCAGCCGCAGCGTCGCGGACGCCCGGTGACCGTTCCGAATTCGCCGCCGGCCTGGCGCAGCCGATCTCCGCGTTCGTCGTGCAGCTCGGACGGGAACGGACCTGCACCGACTCGCGTGCAGTAGGCTTTGGCGACCCCGATCACGCGGCCGATCGCTGACGGACCGATACCGAGCCCGGTGCACGCTCCGCCGGCGATGGTGTGCGAGCTCGTCACGTATGGATACGTTCCGTAACCGACATCGAGAAGCGAACCTTGTGCGCCTTCGATCAGGACGCGCTTCCCATTCTCGAGCCTCTCGTGAATGTACGTGACGCCGTCCACGACGTGTGGGGCCAGGCGTTGCGCAGCGTCGAGCGTCTCGCCCACGATGTCGGCTTCGCTTGAAACGTTTTCGCCTTCGAGCGATGCGGAACGATACAAGAGATTCAGCCGGATCTTCTCCGCGAGCGATTGCGGACGCGCCAAATCGGCAAAGGTGATGCCGGTGCGCGCTGCCTTGTCGACGTATGCCGGCCCAATGCCGCGTCCGGTCGTACCGATTGCAGCCGTGCCGCGAGCGCGTTCGCCGGCGCGGTCCGCCGCGGCGTGATAGGGCAAGACTAAGTGCGCGCGATCGGAAATTCGCACGCGCGAAATGTCGACGCCGATGGCGGCGAGGCGATCGAGTTCGTCGAGGAGTCCAATTGGGTTGACCACGGTGCCCCCGCCGACAAACAACTCGACGTGCGGGTTCAGGACTCCCGAGGGAACGATGCGCAACGCAAGATCGACGTCGCCCACTTTGATTTGATGACCGGCGTTATCGCCACCGCCGAACCGTGCAACGACGTCGTAATCCTGCGCGTACAGGTCGACGACGCGTCCCTTTCCTTCGTCACCCCATTGAATCCCGACAATAATGTCGGCGTTCATTCGGACCGGAACTCGAGGTCGCTCGTATCACCCATTGGAATTTCGCGTTCACCTTCGAATTGTGTCATGACGAATTCTGAAAAGAGCGCGTTCGGCCAGCCGAAGTCCTCACGGGTGAACCTTTTCGGATCGTCGGGATCGAACGATTCGTGCAGCAAGTGGTCACCCGGATCGCTCGCGAGCAGCTGCGAGAGGACATCCTGCTTCTCGGCGTCGGTGGTAGCCGTCAGTCCCTGCATGATCAAAGCCAACGGCCAAACCCAGCGATCCGGCGTGTGATAGCTGCCGATTCCGCGCGCGACTTGACCCTGGTAAAAGGACGGATTGTCCGCCGAGAGCAGAAACCGCCGCGTGTTTTCGTAATAGCGATCGTTGGCGGTGGTGTACCCAATGTACGGAGCCGAAAGCAAGCTCGGGATGTTTGCGTCATCGGTCAGGATCGCGTGGCCGAGTCCGTCGACTTCGTATGCGTAGATGTATCCATACTTCGGCACGAAGACCAAGCCGTACGTCTGGATGCCGCGCTGCACTTCGTCTCGCAGCGAGATATCCTCGTTCGCCTTGATGACGTTGTGGTAGACGGTGCGCTCGATCTCGGCCATATCCCCGAGCGCAACAACGGCGAACATCTCGGACGGAATGAGGAAATTGTAATAACACGCGTCATCCGAGGGGCGGAAGCCCGTCCAGATCATTCCGGTGTAGCCGGTGGGACGGCCCCTACCGTCGTTCTCAAGCTCTTTATGCGTGTAGCGAGAGTCGCGCGGGTGATCTTGTTCGCGCTGCATCGTCGCCAGAACGGCATCGAGCGCCTTTTGAAAATCCGGCGTGAAGATCGAGTCGTCGCCCGTCGTCTTCCAATAGCTCCACGCGAGCGTTACCGGATACGCGAGCGAGTCGAGCTCGAATTTCTCCTCCCACACCCGATAATCGAGCGTGAAAGCGTTTGCATAAGGATCGACCTGCAAGTACTTGGTCATCCGAGCGATGATCGCGCGCAGCAGTTGGCGCGTGTCGGGATCGTCCTTGGCGAAAAAGAGATACGGACGCGCTTGAGCGCTTGCATCGCGAAGCCACTCGGCGGGAATATCTCCCGTCTTGATGTACGCCGTGCCGTCGCCTGCATACTCAGCGAGCTTTCCCGTGTCGAGCAGAGCCGCACGGAACATCTCCTGGAGCTTTGCGTTGGGGTTGTTGTAATCCGCGGCGGCGCGCTCGATCGATTGGAGTTCAAGCGTATTCGCGCGCAACGGCACGATGCCGACCAATACGGCACAAGCGAGCGCGCACACTCGCATCCAGCGGTCAATCACGGCCACGATCCATGAGCATAAAGAGCTTGCAGTTCCCGGTAGCGACCGCGGTAGTCGAGACCATAACCGACGACATAGACGTCGGGTATCTCGAAGCCACGGTACTTGACTTCAATATCGGCAATTCTGCGCGCGGGACGATCTAGAAGCGTGCAGACCGCCAGTGAGGCGGGCGAGCGAGCGCTGAGCGACCGCACCACGTACTGTAGCGTCATGCCGGTATCGATGGTGTCGTCGACAAGGATAACATGCCGACCCTCGATTGACGCTGAGGT
>JASHZC010000188.1 GCA_030042755.1 Vulcanimicrobiota bacterium
GCTCCCGGCATCGCGCGCGCGGCATCGTCTACCAGCGTGCCGAAAAGATCGAAAAGAATCGCGTCGTAGCTAATCCGCACCGGGTAGAACCCTCAGAGGATGCGCCGTGTGAGCACGATCCGACCGTTCCCTCTCTGCGCCTGCGTTGCGGTAGCGTTCTCGTCGCTTGCGCCGGCATGTTCGGCCCAAGCGACGAACGCGGCTCAAGTTCTAACCGTACCCGCGGGCTTTACGATTCTCACCATCGCGCACGTTCCGCGGGCGCGCGAGCTGGCAGCACTGCCCAATGGCGATCTCATCGTCGGTACCGAGAGCAGCGACGTCTACATCCTGCCGAACGCCGAAGCGAATCCCGCCGGCCAGCCGCGCGTGTTCACGACCATCCCGGATGACCGCGCAGCTGGTGTCGCCTTCTCACCTGACCGCGACGAGCTCTACATCGCCGGCGAACACGGCGTCTACGCGATGGCGTATCGTCCGGGCGGAGCGCCCGGAGGTCTGCGTTCGATCGCGCGCGTACGCACCGGACCGGTCGCGCCCAATAGTGACGGCGACATTCACAAAACCACCTCCGTCGTCGAGGCGGGCGGCGTCCTCTACGTCAGCGTGGGATCGTCGTGCAACTCATGTACCGAAGCCGATCCTACGCGGGCCTCAATTCTCCGCGTGCCGGTCAGCGGGGGAAATCTGGTAAAACGCGCGACGCGCATTCGTAACGCGATCGCCCTGACGGTGAATCCGGCTACCGGCTCGCTGTGGGCGGGCAATGCCGGACAAGATAATCTTCCCTTCGGCCACCCCTATGAGTTTCTCGATGACGTCACCTCGCACGTGGGCGTGGCCGACTACGGCTGGCCGGAGTGCGAAGAGAATCGTCGCCCATACGCGCCCGGCGCGGACTGCGCCGCCACCGTCGAGCCGCTCGTGGTGCTGCCCGCGTACTCGACGATCATCGGCGCAACATTCTATCCCGAGAATCAGAGCGGCCGTTACGCGTTTCCAAAACGTTACCACGGTTGGCTCTTCGCAACGGCTCACGGATCGTGGCATACGGCACCGAGCGGTGGCTATGCGGCCGCACCCCAAGTCGTGGCCGTTCCAATGAACGGCGATCGTCCGCTGACGCCGGTCGACTGGCAAAATCCGCACACGCAATGGCACACGTTTGTCGGCGGTTTTCAGCCGAGCGGCCTGGAACGCATCGGACGCCCGACCGGAATCGCGATCGGCGCCCAAGGGAGCCTGTTCGTCGCAGACGACCTGGCCGATGCGATTTATCGCATTCGTCCAAAAGGAAGAACGCCATGACCGACACCCTTGGCATCCTCGTTGGCGGTGGACCCGCGCCCGGCATCAACGGCGTCATTGCGTCGGCTGCGATGGAGGCCTTTAACTGCCGCTTGCGGGTGATCGGCATTTACGACGGCTACCGCGACCTGGCGGCGGGACGCACGCCACGGACCGTCGAGCTCAACTTCGATCACGTTTCGCGTATCCACACCAGCGGCGGCTCGATTCTACGCACGTCGCGCACGAATCCGGCCAAGGATTCGGCCACGTTGGACCGCGCGGTCTCCTCGCTCGCCGTCCTCGGGCTTCGCTATCTGGTCTGCATCGGCGGTGACGATACGACCTACGGCGCGGCGATGATCGCCGAGCGTTCCGCGGGGCGCCTCGGCGTCGCGACGGTTCCGAAGACCATCGACAACGATCTCCCACTGCCCGATAACGCACCCACCTTCGGTTTCGAAACCGCGCGTTCGGTCGGTGCGGGCATTCTCGAAAGTTTGATGGAGGACGCGCGCACGACCGAGCGCTGGTACATCGTCGTCTGCATGGGACGCAAAGCGGGCTCGTTGGCCTTGGGCATGTGCAAGGCCGCCGGCTCGACGCTCGCTGTTTTGCCCGAAGAGTTCCCCGAGCACGCGAGCCTGGCTTCGGTCGCGGACACGATCGTCGGCGCCATCCTCAAGCGCCGCGCGCTGGGTCGCCAGCACGGCGTCGTCGTGGTCGCAGAAGGGATCGCGGAGCGCATCAATCCGGACGACCTCAGTGTCGCCCAAGGCGTTCCACGCGATTCCTTCGGTAACATCGCGCTTGCCGACGTTCCGCTCGGCACGCTGCTGCGCGACGCCGTCCGCGCCCGGTTGGCCGAGATCGGTCTCGATTCGACCGTTCACGCAAAGGACATCGGCTACGAGTTGCGTTGCGCAAAGCCCGTTCCGTTCGACGTCGATTATACACGGACGCTCGGCTACGGCGCCGTGCGCTACCTCGTCGACGGTGGAAGCGGCGCCCTGATCGCGCTTTCCGGCGGACGCGTCATGCCGCTCGGCTTAGAGACGTTGCAGGATCCCCACACCGGACGCATTCGCACGCGCCAGGTCGACAAGGCGACCGAAGCCTATCGCGTTGCCCGCGATTACATGGTCTATCTCTCGCCGTCGGACTTCGCCGACAACGAACGAGTAAAGGAGCTGGCTGCGGTGACGAGTCTCTCGGCGGCGGAGTTCCGGCGCCAGTTCGAGCCCGTCGCCCTACCCTGAAATCATACCCGAATGCGCAGCGCGCGCTCGGCATTGCCGTAGCATATCTTCTCTCGCTGCTCCGCAGTGATTGGCGCGGCCTCGATCCAATCCGAGGCTACCTTCGCGTCTTCAAACGGATAATCGACGGAAAAGAGCACGCGGTCTTCGCCCAGCTCCGCGACTGCGCACAACAGGGCGGAGTTCTGACAGACCCCCGCCGTCGTCACCAAGAGGTTCGAGCGAAAGTACTCGGACGGCTTACGCGCGATGCCACCACCGCCAATCTGCGCCACGCGCCTGTCAATTCGCCAGACGTAGTACGGAAGTAATTCGCCCATGTGCCCGAGGATGATCGTCAGCTTCGGGTAGCGATCGAACAAACCGCTCAAAATCAAACGCAAGAAATGCGACGAGTTATCCGTGTCCCATCCCCACACGGCACCTTGCATTTCCGGGTATCCATCGAGCACCCACGGTTCGATGTGCGCGTCGGCGGGGTGAATGTACACCGGTACGTCGAGGCCGACAACGGCCTCCCAAAATGGGTAGTAGCACGGATTATCGAGGTAGAAGCCGATCGTGTTCCCATTGATCATAGCGCCGACGCAGCCGAGCTCGCGTACGCACCTTTCGAGCTCGTTGACCGCAGCATTGACGTCCTGCAGCGGTAGATGAGCGAACGCACGGTAACGGTCGGGGTGACTCTGAACCTGCGCGTGCATGTAGTCGTTCGCGGAGCGTGCCAGCCGCACCGCCGTGGACGCGTCCGGTTCGACCTGCACGCCCGGGGTCGTTTGCGAAAGCACGAAGATGTCGATGCCGGCGTCATCCATGGTCGGGATGCGGCGATTTGAGCTATCCGTTAGCAGGTCGGTTAGCGTTGCCTTCGTCTTCGCATCGAACGTCTCGATCGTGCGCGCGAGATACTTCTCGAACCCAGGAGCTGTCAACGCCTCTTCCAAGGCTATCTTCTTCACGAGGTTGCTCACTTTCTGTGTCTGCCTGGTCAGGGGACTAAGGCAGGCAGGTGTTTGCAAAAGCTGCGCCGGGTCCTGCGGTCGCAGCGCAACAAAAAGAGCCCGCCGCTTACCGCGACGGGCTCTTTCTACTAATCTGGCACCGACCTACTTTCGAGGGGCCCTGCGGCCCGGCTATCATCGGCGCTGGCGGGCTTAACTGCCGTGTTCGGGATGGGAACGGGTGTGACCCCGCCGCCATGGGCGCCAGAAATCTGCAAACCTTGGATCCCCGTCGCGATGGCGAGCCGGAGCTCGAGCCGATCGCGCCGGGAAACTTACAAAAGCTGTACAGAGAAGAACTTCCAGCATCACGACGAGCGTAAATCAAAATTTCCGAGCGATTAGTACCGGTCAGCTCCACGCCTTGCAGCGCTTCCACCTCCGGCCTATCAACGTGGTAGTCTACCACGACTCTTCACCCTTGCGGGATTGAGATCTCATCTTGGAGTCAG
>JASHZC010000189.1 GCA_030042755.1 Vulcanimicrobiota bacterium
ATTTGCGACGTAGCGCCGGTCGTGTAATCGATCACGCCGTCGCCGTTGGCGTCAACGGAGACCGTTGCTACGGTCGAGCCCGAGCTGTTCGTAACGGTTCCGGTAAGTTCTCGGCCTTGCGAAGACGTAAGCGTAATCGTCAATCCGTCCGCTGTATCGTTCAGCGTGACGTTCACGTTCGAGAACATGCCGCCCATCCCGAACCCAAGATTAGCGGTTCCGGTGAGCGTCGCGACTTGCGTGCCGCCGGTGATCGACCATGCCGGCGCGGTTGCCGGTGCGATCGTCATCGATTGCGTTGCGCCGATGTAGCCGGTTCCTGCGATCGTGAGTTGCAGCTGGTTGCCATACGGATTCCAGCCCCAGCCTGGACCACTGGTGGGCGAGGCTGACGGAGAAGGCGTAACTTGCGTGCCCGTCACCGTCCCGGTGAACCCGATCTCGTAAGGAGTCGGCGAAGCCGTTGGCGATGCGCTCGCGCTCGGGGCGGCGCTCGTGCCCGGAGCCGGAGTCATCGTTGCGTAGATGTGCGGCCCGAACTGGGAGTTAATCGTTGCTACGAGACCGTTGCCGCAATCGACCGGATTGCTCGTGTTGAAGAGACACGTGAATCCCTTCTCGGCAAACGGCGTCGCGCTGGGCTGGGCCGCAACCGTCCGTTGCATGCTGAACTCGGCCAATTGATACGAATTGGATTGGAACGTAAACGTGGCGCTGTCGGTCTTGTAATCGACGACGTTCCCGCTCGAATCCCAGAGCTCTTCCGTGCCGCTTGCAGTTCCGCCGGAAGAACTAAAGGTAACGTTTAGCGTAATCAACCTGCGCGGCTGCGTGCACCCTGAATCATAAAAGAATTCGACGGTAACCGTGAAGGAATTGCTGCCCGTGCTCGTCTGCGTATACTCCACGCCGTTTTGGCAGCTCGGCGACGAGCTTGGCGCCGGCGACGTTTGTGCCGTCCCATTGCGCGTCGCGAACGCGCGCTGGAGCGCGAAAGCCATTGCGCTATCGGAGCCGCCGAATTGATCTTCGTCCATGCTGTTGCCGGCTACGGCGAGGGCCGAACCGGCAATGCTCTGCTCTTTAACTTGTGTGCTCAAGGCCGGCGAGCCCCCGGAGTTAGAACTGGGCATCGAGCCACTGCCCCCGCCTCCGCCGCCGCATGCGGCAATCGAGGCGATCAAAAAGGCCGCGAAACAGAAGCGGAGCGCAAGCCTGCTTTCCATAAATTCACTCCATAATAATGGCGAAACTCTATTTTCGATATTCTGCGATGAATGCTGGTAAATCGACGGCGCTCATTCAGGTAGCTCATAACTACGAAGAAAACGGTCGAAGTGTCGTCCTGTACACCGCAGCGATCGACCATCGATTCGGGCAAGGGACGATCACATCTCGATTGGGTCCGCAGCGCGAGTCGATGACCTTCGATTCGGCATTCGATTTCTATGCCCAGATGTCGCGCATGGGAAACATTTCATGTGTATTGGTTGACGAAGCGCAGTTTCTGACCCCCGAACAAGTGCGCCAGCTTCATCGTGCTGCGCATTTGCTGGGAATTCCCATAATTTGCTACGGCATTCGCAGCGACTTTCGCGGAGAACCGTTCCCAGGATCGGCGTATCTTCTTACGCTTGCGGACAGCGTGGAAGAGCTAAAAAACATCTGTTCGTGCGGAAGAAAGGCGACGATGAATCCACGTTTCGTCGACGGCAAACGTGTGTTCACCGGCGAGCAGGTTGCGATTGAAGGGGACGTCGAGTATCGACCTATGTGCGCCCGATGCTTTTATGAAGGAGAATGATGCTTGCTCTAATTCTTGCGGCACTCGTCGCGCAAACCTCGGCTTCGCCCTCTCCGTCGCCGACGGCTCTGACGATCACCCCGGCGCCGGAAGCGTCGCCCGCACCGGTCCCCTCTCCGATTTTCTCCCCCCCGGAAAGCTGGGAATCGATGCCGGTCAACGGCAACTTTGGTGGCGCCGTCTTCTTTGGGGCGTGGTACTCGCACCGGGCGGATGCGCCCGGCGAGAACATCAACCTGGCAGGCGCGCCCCGGCCAACCAACCTCACCGACGACCAGATCATCGCTCAGAATGAGGACGTCTTGCGCAAGATGAAGGTCACGATCGTTTCGTCCGGCCCTCATAAGGTCTGCAACGGCACGAAAGACGGATACTCAATGGAGAGCACGACCGAGGCCCTCGGGGCCAACGTGCGCCTCATACAAGTAATGGCGTTCAGCTCGACGGGGCTGTACACGGCAACCTATTCGCGGCCGATCGGTTCGGCGGCCGATAAGGACGCGCTCGCCGCCCTCGATAGTCTGTGCGCCCCATGAGAGTCTGATGAAATTGGGACGATTTGCGGTACGGATCCCGTTATCGGGTATAGAGGTAGATATGAAAGGGCAAGGGGACGAAAGCATGGTTCGCTTTACAAAGCTATTATCTATACTCACGATGGTCTGCACGCTGATGCTAGGACTGACACCAGCGCGTTCGGACGCAGCAGTCTTCGTGGGGTTATCGGTTTCGATCGGTCCGCCCCCACTGCCGGTCTACGTAGCACCGCCACCCCCGCCGGCAGCCAACTACATGTGGCAACCCGGTTATTGGGCTTGGGGCCCGTACGGCTATTACTGGGTTCCGGGGACATGGGTCGTCGCTCCAGCCTTTGGCCTTCTGTGGACGCCGGGGTATTGGGGCTTCACCGCTGGAGTCTATCAGTGGATTCCGGGGTACTGGGGCCCGGTGGTCGGCTTCTACGGCGGCATTAACTACGGCGGCGGCTACTGGGGCAACGGCTTCTACGGTGGACGTTGGTACGGGAACTCGTTCCACTACAACACGGCCGTCGTGCACGTCACGAACATCAATATTCACAACACGTTCTACAGCCGTCCGTCCGGCGTCAGCGGATGGGGTGGCGGCGGGAGTCGCGTCGCATTCAACGGCGGAACGCACGGTATCAACGCGCGCCCGACCGCGGCCGATAATCGCGCTTTCTCGATGCGGCGATCCGGTATGACCGCGCAGCAGACGCAGCATGCGACGTACGCGCGGCAAGACTCGGCACTGCGCTATTCCGCAAACCATGGTCGTCCCGGAACGACGGTAGCGCAACGGCCCTTCTCTTCGAGCAATCGTCCAGCGGCAGCTACGCATGCCGCGACAACGCATGCCGCGACAACGCACGAGGCGACAACGCACGCGGCAGCGTCACACAGCACGACGACACATAGTGCAACGACGCATAGCACGACGTATCACGCACCGACGCACCAAGCGGCTCCGGCATACCACGAGCCGACGCACCAATCGGCGCCGTCGTACCATGCGGCATCCCATCCGGCGTATAGCCAATATCGCTCGGCGCCCGCGCACCCGGCTGGTGGCGGATATCGCCCGGCCCCACAGGCCCATCCGGCAGGCCACCCGGCAGGCGGCGGGCATCCAGCGGGCGGCGGCGGCCACCCGCGACCCTCGGCGCACCCGATACGGTAGCGGTTTAGCGCCGCGCGAGCGCGGCATCGCGGTGGGCCGGTAAGCCCTCCGCTTCGGCCAAGATCGCCGCATCGTCAACGATGCGGCGATCGGCATTTCCGAGAGCACGTTCGAACGTACGCAGCGTCACGAAGTTCATGACGGATAGTCCGGAAGAGAAACGCGCCGTTCCGCCGGTCGGCAGCACGTGGTTAGGGCCGCTGCCATAGTCGCCGAGTACTTCCCCGGCGCCCTCGCCGATGAAGATCGTGCCGTAAATCGTGAAGCGGTCCGCGAGCTCCCGCGCACGTGTACCTTGCAGCGAAAGGTGCTCGGGTGCAAGGCGATTGCAGAAGTCCGGTGCGTCCTCGAGCGCGAGCGCGACGAATCCGCCGCGTGTTGCGAGCGACGCGCGTGCCGTTTCTGCCGTGGAGAGAGAGCGCAGCCGCGCTTCGATGCGGGCGGTGACGGCTCGCGCAAACGCGCGATCCTCGGTGATCAGCAGCGCTCGCGCTGCGTCGTCGTGTTCCGCTTGCGCCAGCAAGTCTGCTGCAACGAGGTCGGCATTCGCGTCGCTCGATGCAACGACGGCGATCTCCGACGGTCCGGCGAGCGCATCGATGCCGCACGCGCCAAGAACGGCGCGTTTCGCTGCGGTGACGTACGCATTACCAGGTCCAACGATCAGATCGACGCGCGGAACGCTTTGCGTACCGTACGCAAGCGCCGAGATCGCCTGCGCGCCGCCGGCTTCGAACACGTCGTCGATGCCTGCAACGTATGCAGCCGC
>JASHZC010000190.1 GCA_030042755.1 Vulcanimicrobiota bacterium
GAAAAGCGATACGCTACTGCGGCGCGCTCGTCTTCGACGACGATCTGCTCGATTTCGAAACGCCACAGTGGCCCGTCGCGGAAGAATCGCCGGAAGTGTTCGGAAATTGCCGCGCGCCCGGCGATCGCATTGCCGCCTGCTTCGTGGTACACGCCGTCTTCAGAGAAGAATGCGCTCGCTCGGTGCGCGTCGTTCGCCTGCCACGCGTCGACGAGTTCTTCGATCAGCGCACGTAGCGTCACGAGCCGGGCGCCTCCGAACGCGCAAACGCGTTTGTCAGTTCATCCCAGCGGTACGAGATCTCGCCAACGAGATGCACGCCACCGATCCAGCGGTCAATCGGTTGCGTCGTCATCCAATCATCGCCTCCGGCGAGAATGGAGCGACCGAGCGCGGTGAGCTCCAGCATCCCTTCTTCTCCCTCGACCAATGGTGCGGGCGAGGCTTGAAGGTCGCGCAGGATTGCATAGAACGGCAAGTCTCCCATGAACGAAGCCTCTTCGCGCGCCTGGGCTCGCCGAAACAGTTCATCATCACGTGCTGGGCCTTGTGCAACCGACTGCAGAGCGTGACGTTGCGAACGCGATAGGCCGTCGCCGACCCATGGAAACTCTTGGCAAAGGCGCAGCAGAGCCGCACGCAAAAATGGCAAGCCCAGCGCGTCGCGACTCGTATGCCCGTAGAGTACGTGCGGATCGCTTGCAGTAAATGCCGACCACGCACTGCGTGCGTTTTCGAAGGTGGCCGTCGTAACCGTGCGGCGCTTGGGATGCAGCGATGCCAATTCGTCAGCCGTCATGCTGCCAAGATAGTGATCGCTCTGC
The DNA here is from genome assembly GCA_030042755.1 of Vulcanimicrobiota bacterium. The sequence continues at coordinate 825 of JASHZC010000190.1, forward strand.
ACGATCGTGACTCGACCCGGCTCGAGCCGCATCTCGTCGAGGGCTACGAGAATCTGCAGCAGTTGTAATTGGTCGTAGAGATCGTGTTCGAACCAAAGGACGATTTCGCTGAATTCGCCGGCGCGCCGCAGGGTGGCATCGCGTGACTCGAAGTCGTGAAGCAGCTTGATCGGTTTCCCGAATCCGCGCGACGCCAAATACTCAGCGCGAATCCGGCTCATCTGTTCGAGGGTGCCGCCGGCCGGAACGGGCCCCTCGTGGAGCGTGTCGCGCCACGGAAGGTGCGTGCCGACGATTCCGGCCTTCCGGAACGTGTAGACGACGGAGTCGCCGTTGGTCACGTGCAGCGTCGCCGCCTGCGAACTCATAGGCCCTCCCTACGCGCAGGGGCGCGATTGCACCTCGGGCCGTGCCGCTACTGCGGAGGCAGCACCGGATGGTGGTTCGGATACGGAGGCGGCTCGTAGTGCGGCAGCGGATGCTCGCGTAGCTCTTTCATCGCTTCGGCTACGGCGGCTTCGAGCTGCGGATCGTGACCCTCGCGCACGAGTTTCGGATCCTGTTGCACCTCGATGTTCGGCGACACGCCGTGGCCTTCGACTTCCCACTGTCCCTGCAAACCACCGATCGCGACGCGCGGCGCCATTACACGACCACCGTCCATCAACGTCGGATAGCCGCCGATGCCGACAAGACCACCCCACGTACGCACGCCGACGAGCGGGCCGAGTCCGGCCTTCTTGAACAGCCACGGCATCGCGTCGCCGCCCGAGCCGGCGTACTCATTAATGATCATCACCTTCGGACCAAAGACCGCGAGCGGGGGATCGATGTACGACGCGCCATCCCGACCGACGATGATCGCGCGCTGCTTCCGGCTGAGAACGTCGATCACGTAATCGGCGATTTGCCCGCCGTGATTGTAGCGTTCGTCGAGGATAACGCCTTCTTTGTTCACTTGCGCGAAGAAGTAGCGGTTGAAGTTGGTGAAACCGCCGTATCCGGTGTCCGGCATGTAGACGTAACCGAGTCTACCGCCGCTCAGGCGATCGACTTCTTCGCGGTTGTGCTCGATCCAGGCGAGATTGCGCAGCGCGGTTTCGCTCGCCAGCGGCACGACGACGACGTTGCGCGCGCCGCTGCCATCCGGATTTGGCGCAACCGTTATCGTCGTTTGCTTGCCGGCCGTCTGCGCGAAGTACGCGGAGACCTCGCGGTCTGCGTGTACGCCGACGCCGTTGACCGCGATGAGATAGTCGCCGACCTTGACGTTCACGCCCGGCTGCGTGAGCGGCGCAAGCAGTTGCGGATTCCAGTTCTCGCCGTTATAAATCTTCGCGAACCGGAAGCGATCGTGATCGACCGTGTAATCTGCGCCGAGCAACCCGACCGAAACTTCATCGGGTTTTTGTGCGGGTGCGCCGGAATAGACCCACAAGTGCCCAACCGAAAGATAGCCGATCATCTCCTCGGTCAGATAAGTAAAGTCCGAGCGCGACGCGAGACCCGGCAGAAACTGCGCAAAGTATTTCTGCGCTGCGGCGATGTCGAGCCCGTGGTAATGCGGATCGTAGAACCAGTCGCGCTCGATACGCCACGTCTCGCGGTACATCTGCGCCCACTCTTCGCGTGGCACGGAGTAGACTTGCATCCCGCTCGTCGGCAGCAAACCCAATGTTGGTGGCGGCGGCTCGGGAAGCTGCGTTGGAACGATCGACCACGCTAGCGGCGGCATGAAGCCACGTCCGAGGAGCATCGCCTTTCCGTCGGCCGAGACGTCGAAGCTGGCAACGCCCGCGGCATAGGGCATGATCTTGCGCGAAGCAATGTCGTAGCGAAGCAACGTGAGCAACGCAGGGATCGGTGCGACGCTGACCAGCGGGGCTTGGGCGATAAAGATCGTTCCCGGCGTTGCCGAAGCGAGCCCGACGTAGTTACCCTGCGGAATCGGTAACGAGACGATTCGCTGTCCGATTTCATCGAAATCGATCGCCGGCTTTTGGGACGCAGCCGGTTTCTCCGATGGTTTTTCGGATGATTTCGGCGACGGAGCAACGGCCGGACCGCTCTCGGGTTCGTCGCTCGTTACCGGCTCCTCCGCAGTCTGCGGCGCAACCGGCGATGCATCGCTCTTTTGCAGCGTCGCCGCGTACACGGACGCCGTGGTCGGACGCTCGTCACTTTCCATGTCGAGCCCATATGCAGTGAATCCCGTATTGGTGCTGGCGAGAAAATACAAGTACTTCCCGCTCTTATCGAACGCCGGGTTGGTGGCATCGCTCATACCGTCTGTAATCTGATGCGCCTGCCCGTCGCCGGTATCGAAGACGAAGACCGCGTGCAGAAAGTTCGACAGTTGTTTGTTGTAGGCCAAGTACCGGCTATCGGGGGACCAGACCGCCGCCATCGTATTTGCATCGAACGTCTCGTAGGGCTGTGCCGCGACTCTCACCGGTTGCGGATGAGTCTCGGTAAGATTCAGATAGTAGAGCACGCCGTGCTTGTCGCTGTATGCGATCTTTTTGCTGTCCGGCGACCAGGTCGGTGAATAGTAGAACGACGGGTGCTCGGAGAGTTGATAGACGCGCTCGGGCTGCAGCCCGTACTGATCTTTCAAACGAAGCGTGTACTCGCCGCTGGCATCCGAGAAGTACGCGATCCACTTGCCATCGGGCGACCATGCCGGATCGCGCTCCATGATGGCGGGACTCTGCGTGAGGTTGCGAATCGAGCCGTTTTGGGCCGGCACGGTCAGGATGTCGCCGTGCGCCTCGAACACGGCGCGCACACCGGTCGGCGAAATGGACGCGTTCGCAATCTGATCGTCGACGGTCAGCCAGCGCGGGCGCACGTCGGGCATCTCCGCGGCAATCGTGATCGGAACTTCGCGGTCCGTGTGCGACGACGGATTGTAGAGATGGATCTGATCGAATTTCGAGTAGACGATCTCGCCGTCGTTCGACGATGCGGAGACGATATCGAAGCCGCGCGGGTTCTCGACAAGTTGCTTGACGTCGCGTGTCTCCGGATCGTAGACGTAGAGTGTATAGTGTCCGCCACGATCCGACACGAAGTAAATTTGATTGCCGATCCACATCGGGAAACGATCGTTCGAATTGTTCCGCGGGATCGCCGTTACCGACGAGTCGGCGAGGTTCATGATCCAGATCGGCGTCGTTTGTCCGCCGCGGTATCCTTGCCAATACCACTCCCATTGAGCGTTCGGCACGTACGCGAGATGCGTACCATCGGGCGAGTACGATGCTGCGACGCCGTCGGGAAGCGGCAGCATCGTAGGAATGCCGCCGGTTCTTGGAATCGTGTAGAGCTGCGTTGCGTCGTTCTGACTTTCGCGATGCGACGCGAACAGAATCTTGCTGCCGTCCGGCGTCCACCCGATGACGACGTCTGCGCCCGGATGATACGTGAGGCGCGTCGGTTCGCCCCCGTCAGCGGGCACCGTATAGACGTTCGTTGCGCCTTCATAGTTCGCGCTGAACGCGATCGTCGAACCGTCAGGCGAGAAATACGGCGCTCCCGCGAGACCGAAACCGGTCACGATGCGACGCGCCTGGCCGCCGTCGTGTGACACGGTCCAGATGTCGCCTCCGTAGACGAAGGCGATCTGCGTGCGGCTGACGGTCGGGCTCTGAAGGATCAGCGAAGTAGCGCCGCGCGAGGGCACAAAAGTGGCGCCCAATAACAAAAGCGCGATGACGAACGAACGTGCAATCGACATACGCGCCGTTTTGCGCCTTTGGGAGTTTCGTACCTTTATGTCGTGATTACGGCACAGCGTCGCTCACACAATTACGCGACCATTGAAGTGGTGAGCGCGAGCGAAGCCGCGCGACTCTAGACGGCAAAGCTTTAGCTTTGACGGATAGAGTCTGCTGGGGTGGCTGGATTCGAACCAACGCATGGCGGAGTCAAAGTCCGCTGCCTTACCGCTTGGCTACACCCCAATGGTTCCCACTTCGTGGGAATCGC
>JASHZC010000191.1 GCA_030042755.1 Vulcanimicrobiota bacterium
ATGCGCGTTCCGCCATCGAGCGGAATCGTCTGTGGAATCGCGCGATCGCGCAGTAGCGGATGGCGGCCGGCTTCGACGTGAACCACCGAGTCATCGACGAGCTCCGGTTCGATCGCATCCATTGCGCGAGCAACGTTGGCCTTTGCAACCAGCAAGTCCACCTGCGCGAGCATCTCGATGTTTCGCTCGATCGCCCCCGCGTGCTCGCCAATGCTGCGCGAAAGCTCCTCGAGCACGCGTTGCACTTCGCGCTCTTCCTCCAGGCGCAGCGTACGCACGCGATTGTTTGCGTCCAGAGCCGCGAGGGGTTCGATGAAGAGCGTCTGTCCGGACGAGCTCGTGTCGTGAACGATGCCGGGGAACTCGCCGGAAAATTCCGCCTTGATCGGCAGGACGAATCGCCCTTCACGAATCGTGACGACATCGTCTTGAATTGCGCGCGCGTATTTTACCGAGCGCAAAATCGAGCCGACGCGATCGCGTGCGTCGCTCTGCGCTTGACTCAGGGCGCGTCGGATCCGCGCGAGCGCGGGCGAGGCGCGATCCAATACCACGCCGCGCTCGTCGATCGCATCGGTAAGCGCGCGTTGCAGGTCGCGCAGGTTGGTGTAGAGCGCCGTAATCGCCCCAAGTGCCTCGTGTTTGACCTCGCGCAAAGCGTTCGCTGCAGCAGCGGCTGCGGCCAACGCATCGCCGACCGCACGCAGATCCTCCGGTGCGAGCGTCCGTTCGAGCGCGGCAGACGCAGTCAGTTCGGCAGTGTCGATCGCAGGCAGAACGTGCAGATCGCTTCCGGCAACGAGTTCGCGAACTAGCGTCGTTCGGCCGAGCTCGAGGCGCACGAGAGCGAATTCTACGAGCGGTTCCATTTGCTCGGCCTGCGTCTTGCCGCGCCGCGTGCGTGTGGCGTGTACGACTCGCTCGCGAACGCCCTCGAAATCGAGCGCCTCGAGCGTACGATCGTCGGCGAGCGTCAATTCTCCAATTTCTGTTTCATCAGGCTATTTACGAGTTTCGGGTCGGCTTTGCCCGCGCTCGCCTTCATCACCTGACCCACGAGAAATCCCATCACGTTGGTTTTGCCGGAACGATAGTCGCTCACCGTTTGCTGGTTGGCCGCGAGAATCTCGTCGATAAAGCGTTCTACTGCAGCCGGATCGCTCGTTTGCGCGAGTCCCTCGCGCTCGACGATCGCTTTGGGCGAGCCTTCGCCACTCCACATCCGGCCAACGAGTTCTTTGGCGATTTTGGAGTTGATCGTCTTCGACTCAACGAGCGCAATCAATTCCGCCACGTATCCCGGCGTCACGGACGACGCATAGATCGGCGTGCCGGTCTCGTTTGCCAGACGCGAGAGGTCTCCGAGAACGAAGTTTGCGGATTGCTTGGCGTTCTCGCTGGCCTCGACGGTTGCATCGTAGAACGCGGCGAGCTTCGGATTGTCGATCAGCTGCGTCGCCTGCTTTACGTCGAGCCCGAGCTTACCCGTATAACGCTCGAAACGCCGATCGGGAAGTTCGCGGAGCGTTGCGCGCAAGCGCTTGACCGTTGCCGGTTCGATTTCGAGCGGTACGAGATCCGGATCGGGGAAGTAGCGGTAATCGTGCGCCTGTTCTTTGCTGCGCATCGAGACCGTAACGCCGCGCAGTTCGTCCCAGCCCCGCGTTTCCTGCACGATGCGCTCGCCGGATTCAAGTAGTCCGATCTGCCGTTCGATTTCGCTTTCGATCGCGCGATGCACCGAACGAAAGGAGTTCATGTTCTTGATCTCGGTCTTGGTTCCGAGCGTATCCGAACCTTTCGGGCGCACCGAAACGTTGGCATCGCAGCGAAGCGAACCTTCCTCCATCTTTACATCGCTCACGCCGAGTTGCAGAAGGGTGCGGCGCAATGCCTCGAGATAGCCGACGGCCTCGTCGGCGTTGTGAATCTCCGGCTCGGAAACGCATTCCATCAGCGGGACCCCTGCGCGGTTGAAATCGACCAGCGAATACGTACTGCCCGCAATGCGCCCGTCATCCGAGCCCGCGTGCGTCGATTTCCCCGTGTCTTCTTCTAAATGAATGCGGGTCAGACGGCATTCTTTCTTCGTGCCGTCCTCGAGCCAATACCGCACGACACCGCCCAGCGTGATCGGCATGTCGTACTGCGAGATCTGATAATTCTTGGGCATGTCGGGATAGAAGTAGTTCTTTCGGTCGAACTTCGAAAATGCGGGAATCTCCGAACCGAATGCGAGTCCAGCGGAGATCATGTGCTCGATCGCCTCTTTGTTTGCGACCGGAAGCGCACCGGGCAAAGCCAAACATACCGGGCAAATCCTGGTATTTGGCTCGCCGCCGAACTCGTTCGGACACCCACAGAACATCTTCGTCACGGTCTTTAGCTCGACATGACACTCGATGCCGATGACGGCTTCCCAGGTGCTCATCGGCCTGCCACCTCGGCGAGCGCCGGTTTGTGCGCCAGGGCGTGTTTTGTTTTTTGTTCGTAGGCGTGAGCGGCGGCGAGCAGCGCGCGTTCCTGGAAAAGCGGCGCACACAGCTGCAAGCCCATCGGCATTGGACGAGCTCCGCCGGCTGGAGTCACCCAACCGCACGGAACCGAGAGGGCGGGTAGCCCTGCGAGCGACATCGGAATCGTATAGTAGTCCATCAGATACATGCTGTAAGGATCGCTCTTCGCGTTGAATTCGAACGCCGGCGAACTCGCCGCCGGACACGCGATCAGATCGCACGCTGCGAATGCCCGTTCGAAGTCGCCTGCGACCAGCGTACGAGCCTTTTGCGCGCGTACGTAATACGCGTCGTAGTAGCCGCTGGAAAGCGCATACGTGCCGATCAAGATCCGGCGCTTTACCTCTGGACCAAATCCGGCTGCGCGCGTGCGCTCGTACATCTCGTTCACGTCAGCGCCGTCGACGCGCAAACCGTAGCGAACGCCATCGAAACGCGCCAAGTTCGACGAGCACTCTGCGGGCGCGATCAGATAATACGTCGCGATGCCGTAATCCGCCGTCGGCAGCTCGACATCGACCAGGGTTGCGCCCAGACTTTCCAGGTCCTTATATGCCTGCGTGTAGACGCTGTCGATTTCGGGCCCGAGTTTACTCGTCGCAAACTGCTTGATAAGGCCGACCCGCAGCCCGCGAAGGTCGCTCCGAAGATGCGTCGCCGTCGTCTCGAGGGGCCGGTCGATCGAGGTCGAGTCCATCGCATCGTGTCCGCCCATGGCGTCGTAGGCAAGCGCCGCATCCTCGACCGTTCGGGCGAACGGTCCGATTTGATCGAGGCTGGACGCAAATGCAATCAGTCCGTATCGTGATACGCGACCGTAGGTCGGTTTGAATCCAACCAAGTTGCAAAACGCGGCGGGTTCGCGAATCGATCCGCCGGTGTCGCTGCCCATTCCCAACGCAGCCTCGAATGCAGCGACAGCCGCTGCCGAACCGCCGCTCGACCCACCAGGAACGCGCCCGAGATCGTAAGGATTGCGCGTCACACCGAGGGCGGAGTTCTCGCACGAACTTCCCATCGCAAATTCGTCGAGATTTGTCTTACCGATTGGAATGCAACCGGCTTTCAGCAACCGCTCGACGGCCGTCGCCGTATAGGGCGAAACCCAGTGTTCCAGTATCTTGCTTCCCGCCGTCGTGCGCGTCCCCGCGAAGCACATGTTGTCTTTGATAGCGAGCGGAACGCCCGCGAGCGGCAAGTGTTCGCCGGCTGCAACGCTTGCGTCGACGCGTTCCGCCGCCTCGAGCGCAAAATCGTCGAGCACTGTGAGATATGCCCCGACTTGCTCGTCGACGCGGGCGACGTGAGCCAACGTTGCCAGCGCGACCTCACTAGCCGAGACGGTGCGCGCGTTGACGTCCCGCGCGATCTGCGCAGCGTTCGTTTCGATGAGTGGGTTCGACACGGACGTTCCTTTATTCGGCGATGATCCGGGGTACGCGGAAGAACCCGCCCTGACGTTGCGGCGCTTGCGCCAGCACCGTCTCGCGATCGAGTACGGGGCGCAGCACGTCGTCGCGCTCGACATTGCGCGACTCCACGACTTGCGCGGTCGCGGCAACGTTCGAGACGTCGAGCTTGGCCAGCGCGTCGACGTGCTCGAGCAAGTCCTCGAGTTGCGCGCCGAACCGTTCGACCTCGTCGTCGGTTAGCGCGATTCGCGCCAGCTTGGCTACGTAGCGGACGTCAATTTTCTCGGATGACAAAGTCGGGATACTCCGGTTGGCCTGTGGCATAATCGTCGTCCGGCCACGTCGGGGGCGCAACGCCCTCGAAAGCATCGACGACGGGTCTCGGCGACGCGGCGGACTCGCGGTAGAGCGTGACGAGCGTCTCGACGTGCCCCGTCTGAGGAAACATGTCGAACGGCTGCACGATGCCGAGCCGATAACCATTGGCGGCGAGGAACTTCAAATCCCGGGCAAGTGTCGCCGGATCGCACGAGAGGTACCACACGTACGGGGTCTTCGCGTTGGCAATCGCACCCAGCGTCGCCTCGTCGCTGCCTTTCCGCGGCGGGTCGAGAAAGACGATTTCCGCCCTGGCGAGGGCTTCGCGCGCTTCGTGAGTCCGAACGATGTCCTCTACGCGTCCGGCCCGAAAACGCACCCATTTCTCGAGATTATTGAGCGCCGCATTATCCTCGGCCTCGAGAATCGCTTGAGAGCTCTCCTCGATGCCGTACACCTCACATCCGTGGCGAGCAAAATAGAGCGCAAACGTTCCGGCTCCGCAGTAGAGGTCGACGATGCGGCGCGGGTGCTGCAATCCGCCGTGCAGGAAGTCGAAGATGCGCCCCACGATCTCGACGTTGACCTGAAAGAACGAGCCGGCCGACACGCGATAGCGCACGCCGGCGATCGATTCCTCGATCTCGGATCGCCCGATGAGCGTCCGGTGCTTGCGCCCCATAATTGCATTTTGGCTCTTGAGCTCGAAGGAATTGGTCAGGCCCACCGCACCGGTAAAGAGGCGCATGAGCGGCTCGACGGCACGCGCGACTTCGGGCGATTGCTGCGAGGTCGTGAACGTTACCACGGATTCACCGCTCTCGCGCGCGCTGCGTGAAACGACATGCCGCGTCACGGAGAGCGCGCTCGCGATCTCGGGAACCGCGCGAGCCCGGCTCAGCCGGCCGATGTACTCGTTTAGCTGCGTGGTCACGATGGGACAAGCGTCGATCGGTACGACGTCGTGCGAGCGCTGCTGGTAAAAGCCGATCTGCGGCGCACCCGTACTGTGATCGATTACCAGCGACATCTTGTTGCGATAGTTGCGAGGATACGTCATGCCCACCGCGTCGCGCACCTGGACGCCGGCGAATCCCCCGATACGTTGCAGCGAGCTGCGAACCGCTTCCGTTTTCCACGCGAGCTGCGCGGGATAACTCAGATGCTGCAGCTGACAGCCGCCGCAGGAGCCGAAGACGCTGCAAAAGGGCGTCGTCCGCGTCGCAGACGTCGATAGGAGCTTCACAAGTTGGGCGATTGCGTACTTCGGCTTAACCGCGGTGATTCGAACGCGCGCGCGTTCTTGCGGCAGTGGACCAAAGCAAAAGACTACGATGCCGCCGGTGCGTCCAACTGCCTGTCCGTTAGCCAACAAATCGGTGAATGCGAGTTCGTACTCGCCGCCGATCGTGACCGCCGAAGCTCCGCTACGCGGAGTTTCTCTGCTCGTCAAGCGTCTTGAGCAGGTGATTGGCCTCGTCGATCAATTGCTGGATGCGCTCGCTCGTGGGGTCCGCCGGGCGCCGGTTCATCATGACGCGGACGACGGTAAAGGCGAGCGCGGCACCGAGTCCGGCGACGCCGATCCACATCAACGTGCGGGTGAGGTTTATTTCGCGACGTTCTTCGGATCGATCTAGTTCGGGTTGCTGCTGGTCCATCGTTTGACGTTGGTTCGCCCTGCCGCGGGGGGCCTCTTCCTGCGACGGAAGGGGTCCCTGCGGGAGACCGCCGACTCTCAGTCGAGACTCCGGATAGGCCCTTTTAATGGAGGCTATCCCAACCGGCAGGCCCATGATTACTGAAACAGACGACGCGCAACAGCAAAGCGACGACCGCACCGTCATGGTGTGGTCGCTTCTCGTTTCCGCTTTCGTCAACATCATGACGTGGATGGTTGCAGCCTGGACCATCGCAGTGACCATGCAGGCGATTGCAACGCCACACGAGCAGCCGAAAGAGTTGTTCATGGTCGCGTCGTCGTCGATTCACATCTCGCAGCACAGCCACCCGGTACCGGAACAGCCGCAGACGCGGCCGGTACAGCCCGTGCAGCCCGTGCAGCCAAAACATCAAGTGCAGCCGACGCCGCAGCCTACGCCCGAGAAGACGGCCGTTCCGACGCCGCAGGCGCAGCCTACCGAACTTGCCCGCATCGTGAAATCGGCGCCGCCGCAGCCGCGCAGCGCACCAAAACGCGTCCAGCAGGCCACCCTGGCCGAGCAGCTCGCGCAACAACAAGTCGCATTTCAGCATGAAGCGCAGCAGCTCAACGCGCAAAACGCGCCGCTGTCGATTGCGACGATCGATCCGAACCAGCGCGACTCGGCGATGAAGCAGTTCCGTATGAACTTTTCCGGCAACACCGAGCTCGAGGGCAAGGGTGAAGGCTACCTGTACCCGCTGCGCAGGTGGATCGACGGCGGTTTGCATTGCTACTACGGCCGATACTATTGGCAGTATCCGACCGGTGGAACCGAGATTGCCAATATTCCATGGCCGTTCTGCTTCGCGCCGAATCAAGATCCGATCGCTCGCGGGATTCGGCAGTTTCCATTCCCGTGGCCGCTGCCGGGCTACCGCGTTCCGTCAGGAACCTATTTGTATCCGATCGAGAAGGACGTATACGAGGCCTGGCTCCAGAGTCAGTGAAAATTGTGCGAGCGCACGCCGTCGACGACACCTTCGCCATCGAACGTCCATGCTGTGCGCGCAATGAGGTCGGTCACACCCTGCTCTCGCTGGAGCACACCTTCAATCACGAGCATGTTCGAGAGGCGTATGGCGCGGCGGTATCGTTCGTATATGTCCGGGCGGACGATAACATTGACGAGTCCCGTTTCGTCCTCGAGCGTGAGGAACACGAAACCCTTCGCCGTCCCTGGACGCTGACGCGTAATAACCAAACCGCCGACACGGCAGACGAGATTGTTGGGCATCTCCGCTAAACGCTGCGCCGGAATCACGCGCAGCGCATCGAGTTGCGCGCGGAAATGCGCTACGGCTTGCGCTTTCGTCGTCACTCCTGTCGACCATAGATCGAGGGCCGTCTCCGATTTCGGCGTCAAGGGCGCAAAGCGCACCTCGGGTTCTTCGATGTCCATCAATTTTCCAAGCTCGCCGCGCGCTTCGCGTTCATCGAGTGCGCGCAACGCCCACATTGCCTCCCGCCGCGACGCAAACCATGGCGAAAACGCCCCCGCCGCCGCCAGGTTTTCCAGCGCCTCTTTTTCCAACTGCGAACGCTGCGCGAACGCAAGCAAATCCGGAAATGCCTCGCCTGCCAGCGCGGCGTCGAGCCGCTCTTTTTGCGCCGAACCCAACCCGCGCACGAGATGAAAACCTAGTCGTAGCGAACCATCGGTCTCCACGTGCGACCAATACTCGCTCGCGTTGACTTCGACCGGCTTCACAACAACTCCATGCCGCCGCGCGTCGTTTACCAGCACCTCCGTCGAATAGAACCCCATCGGCTGCACGTTCAAAATCGCTGCCGCAAAGATCGCCGGATAGTGACACTTCACGTATGCCGACGCATACGCGAGCAATGCAAAGCTCGCCGCATGCGATTCGGGGAATCCGTAATCTGCAAATCCTTCGAGCATGTGAAACAGCTGCTCGGCCGCAGCGCGATCGATGCCGTTTTCGACCATGCCGTTCACGAGCTTGGGATAGATCTCGCGCATCCGCTCGTGCGACCGTTTATGTCCCATCGCACGCCGCAGCTTGTCCGCCTCTCCCGGGGAAAACCCGGCCGCCTCGATCGCCATCCGCATCCCTTGCTCCTGGAAGAGCGGCACCCCCATCGTCCGCTCCAGCACCGGTTTCAGCTTCGGATGCGGATACGTCACCGGTTCGAGTCCCGCACGTCTGCGCAAGAACGGATGCACCATCTGTCCTTGAATCGGCCCCGGCCGGATAATCGCAACTTGCATCACGATGTCGTAAAAACATCGCGGTTTCATTCGCGGCAACATCGACTGCTGCGCCCGCGACTCGATCTGAAACACACCGATCGTGTCGGCCTTGCCGATCATCTCATACGTCGCTGGATCGTCAGCGGGAATGGTGTGCAATGCAAGTTCGCCAGGGGGCGCACACGTAGCGGGTTCGGGGACGCGCGCATTTTCGCGTCCTACGAAAACGCTACTCGCTGACTCGTCGCTCTCGCCATCCTGGCTTCGCTCCTCGCTCAGACGCCCCTCACCCCCTACGTGTGCGCTTCCTCGCTCCTCACATTGCTTGTTGGTGAGAGAGCACGTATGGGGTTCGGTCGCAGAGGCTACGTACGAGCGGCGGAGACATGGATGTCGGGAGCCGCGAGAAGTGCAGCAGGAGCAATCGCACGAGGCGATTGCGACGAGCGGCTCTGCGACCGAGCCCCATACGTGCTCGTCGCCGCGAGCGACGCAACGCTTGTGAATAGAGAAGGCCTCGCGCAGGAGTGAGAGCATGCCGAGGCCGAGGAGATCGATTTTGATCAAGCCGAGTTCTTGCAGGTCGTCTTTGTCCCATTGAATGATCGTGCGATCGCGCATCGTCGCCCATTCGATTGGTGCGACGCGGATCAACTGGTCGCGCGTGATCACGATGCCGCCCGAATGAATGCCCATATGACGCGGAAAGCCGTCGATTCGGCGGCAGAATTCTTCAAGACGATTGGCGCGTTCACCGAATTGCGCGGCGGCATCGGCGAGCGATTCGCGGGCATCGTATTCTTTTGCAAGCTCGTCGGTTTGCTCGAGGGAGAAGCCCAGTGCCTTGGCGACGTCGCGAATGGCCGAGCGCGTGCGATAACTGATGACTTCGGCAGCCATGGCGGCATTGCTACGGCCGTAGCGTTCGTAGACGTATTGGATGACGCGCTCGCGATCTTGGTGAGCAAAATCGATGTCGATATCGGGAATTTCTTGGCGCTCTTCGGACATGAATCGCTCGAAAAGCAAGTTCATGCCAACCGGGTCGACGGCCGTAATACCAAGCGCGTAACAAACGGCCGAGTTGGCTGCGGAGCCGCGGCCTTGGCAGAGGACGCCTAGCCGGTTTGCCGCCTGCACGATATCCCACACGATGAGGAAATAGCCGGCAAGATCCATCTTGGCAATGATGCCGAGCTCGTATTCGAGTTGGCGCTCGACGTTTGCGGCTAGCGGCGTGCCGTAGCGATCGGCAGCGCCCCGATAGACGAGCTCGCGCAAATAACCCTGACGCGTGTAGCCCTCGGGCGCTGGGTAGAGAGGGAATTGGCCGACGAGCCGCTCGAGGCGAAAACGGCAGCGCTGCGCGATGCCAAGCGTTGCATCGAGCGCTTCAGGATGGTCCCTGAAGATGGCCCGCATGGCTGCGGCCGATTTGAGATGGTATTCGGCATTAGGGCGCAGGCGGTGCTGAGCGCGAGCTTCGTCGAGCGGAATCGTTTCTTTGACGCATGCGAGAATGTCGGCGAGTTGCGCGTCGCCGCGCCGCGCGTACACGACGCCGTTGGTCGCAACGTAGGGTACGCGCATATCGCGCGCAAGACGAACGAGGCACTCGTTGCGCTCCACATCCTGCGGCGTGAGGTGGTGCTGGAGCTCGAGATAACAGCGCTCGCCGAAGAGCGCGCGCAGCATGCCGACTCGTATGCGATCCACGCTGCGGGTGAGCGCGATCAGACCGTCGCTTCGTCCGTCGAGATCCTCGATGTGCAGGCGCGCGTCGCCCTTACTGCCGCGTAGCTGCGCGCCTGAAATCAGCTCGCAAAGATTCGCATATCCTCGCTCGTTCTCAACCAGCAGCACGAGGCGCGAACCGTCTTCTACGGTCAATTCGCTGCCGATGATAGCATCGATGCCGGCGCGCCGTGCAACCGTGGCAAAACGAACCGCTCCGTAGAGTCCGTCGCGATCGGTAAGCGCTACGGCCGCCAGCTCCAGTTCGACCGCTCGTTCGACGAGCGCTTCCGGATCTGAAGCGCCTTCGAGGAACGAAAAGTTCGAATATGCGTGGAGCTCTGCGTACCTTACCTCCGCAGCCATGCCGACGCAACGCGCTGAAATACAGCAAAGCTAATCATACGAACCTCGCAGATACCAGCGGTCGCCCTGACGATAGATACGGCAAATCTCGCCGTCGTCAAGTAAGACATCGTATTCATCGCGCATGACGTGCAGTGCCGTGAACCACCCGTCTTCGATGCGCCATGGCCCCGCGCAGCTGCATACTTCGCGATCGCCGACAACGGCAGGTTCACCTCGGCGTAGACGCACGTCGACCTCAGTAACGGTCAGCAAGCGCAACTGCGGCACCAAACGTACCGGCGCCGCCGTAGCGCCGGCCGGATCGCGCTTGGGCAGCACAAACGGCTTGTAGATAAAACGCTCTTCGAGCGGATGCGCAGTGCGTGTCTGCGCGCGACGAACCGGCTCGCCAAGCAGTGCTTCGAGACGCGCGAGAACGATCGCTACGCTCGCACGATCGATCTCGTCGCCGCAGAGCAACGGCACCAGTTCGCCACCTTCTTCGAGTCCGAGAGCGCGCACGCGCAATCCGACGAGCGGCGCCGGGAACGTCGTGCCTTCGAGTTTGGCGCGTAGAACGTCGAGCATAGCGCGTTCCTGCGACGTCGCGGCTGCCAGCTGCACGTCGAACCGCGCGGTCTCTGCATTGTCGAGCTCGACATCGACCTGCAACGCGCTCGCGCGCTTACCGCAGCGTTCGAGATCGGAACAGATCCTGCCGATCAAGACCCGTAATGCAAAGACTACCGCCGCTTCGCTCTCGGCCGAGCCTTCTCCGTACATCGAGGCCTCGATCGCAATTGCATGCCCGCGCGGAATAAACGGTGAGCGGTCGATACCGCGCGCAGCCTCGTGCCAGCGAGCAGCTTCACGCCCGAAGCGGCGCACGAACGGACCGTGCGGTAGCGCTGCAAGTTGGCCCAGCGTCGTCACGCCGAGCAGCTGCAAGCGTTCCACGACGTCGGGTTCGAGTTCGAGCACGTCGAGCGCGAGCCCAGAGAGCTGCGCGGCTTCGCCTCCCGGCTCGATGCACGTTCCTTCTCCAATCCACGTGGCGGCGTATGCGCAAAAACGATTTGGACCCGCGCCGACGCGCGCCGTTAGCCCGAACGGTGCCAGAATCGCGCGAATCTGTTTGCGCCAGCCCTCCAGATTACCGGGCGTACCGTGCATGTCGAGAAATGCCGTGCCCGGACGCACGTCTTCGATCAACGGAGTGACCGCATCGAGCGCATCGAGGATCTCTTGCCACAGCGCACCGCCGGGCTGAACCGAGTCGTCGAAAATCCGCATGCAGGCAATCATCGCTCGTTTCCCATAGCGAAAGCGCTGGACAGCATCGATACCCATGCCCCGTCCGCAGCGTGCTTGTGTTTGCGCAGCTCGGTGCGTACCTCAAAGCCGCTGAAGATGGCCCAAATGCCGCGCGTCCCGCGCACCACCGGCCGCTCGATGCAGCAGGCGAGACGTACGGTGGCGACCGCGCTCAACTCGGCGGCAGCCCGCGAAACAAGCACAACGAGCAACGCACCCGCCTTGTGAGCCAGACTGGCCAAACGGACCCAGACCGCGGCACGCAGCGTTGCTGCCGCCATCACTACAACCCGCGCCGTACGCGATCGCAGAAGCACGTCGGCTGCCCTGGCCATACTAGCCGGCGTGCGGGCCGGAACGATGAGCAGCCGGTCGAGTCGCACGCCCGCCGCCTCGAGCGTGGGCGGGTAGAGCTCTCCGCAGTCGATGACCGCCCCAAGCCCGCGACGCGTCGCTTGGGCGAGCAAGGCCGCGGCGATACTCCGGCAGCCGGCACTTCCGCGCCCCTCGAGCGTTACCAGCGAACCGCAGGGAAGTCCGCCGTCGAGAAGGGAATCGAGCGCGCCGATTGCGGTCGGAAAGAGCGCTTCCCGGCCGGCGCGTGGGGCCGCCAAGACCGCCTGAAGACGGGTCTTAAGCTCCTGAAACCGCGCCGTCGCTGGAAGCATGGGTCCCCATCCTAATCGAACATATGTTCGTAGTCAAGACCCCCGAACGGCATGCGGATCGGCCGAAGGCCGAACGCT
>JASHZC010000192.1 GCA_030042755.1 Vulcanimicrobiota bacterium
GCCGAGTTCCGAGACGCGCGCGCTCAGCACGGAAGCGCCAAAGTTCACGCCGGGACCTTGCCCGGCGGCAACATGGCGGCGATGACGAAACCTCCGAGGACGCTGCGCAGATTTTCCGATTGCGTGAGCACGGCGGTTGCCGTTGCGGTCAGTTCGCGGATTTGCGCCGCGGTTTCATAGGCGCTCGCGCTGACCTCTTCGGCCGTAACCGCGTGCGACTCGGAGGACGTTGCGATCGGCAGCATCAGACCGGTGACCGAAGCGGTGCTCACTTTCATCTGCGTTGCAGCCGCGGCATTCTCTTCCACCACGCTGGATACGCTCGCGATCATGTCGTTGATCTCCGCGCTAGCATGGCGAATGATCGTCGTGCCGGCGGCGACCGCGTCGGCCGTTTGCGTGGTCGTCTGCGTGGATTGCGCGATCTGCGCCAGCGCTTCGCGCGCGCTCGCCGCTAAAGACAGCCCGGCGTCGAGCGCTTCTTGCGTCTGCGTCATGCTGCTCGAAACGCCGAGCGTTTCCGTGCGGATTCCGCTAAGAATGCCGGCAATTTCCGACGTGGAGCTCGTCGAACGTTCGGCCAGCTTGCGAATCTCGGTGGCGACCACGGCAAAGCCGCGACCGTGTTCGCCCGCGCGTGCCGCTTCGATCGCGGCGTTGAGTGCGAGGAGATTGGTTTGGTCGGCGATGTCGTCGATCGTCGATACGATCCGAACGACCTCCTCCGAACGCACGACGAGCCGCTGCATCGATTCGATCGTGTGCTCGGAGACTTGACGCAGGCGCTCGATCGCAGCGCTCGTCTGCGAGACCGCATCGTTGCCGCGCGAGGCTTCTGCGCTGGCGCCGCGTGCGAGCTCCGCGAGTTGCGAACCCAAGCCCGCAAGTCGCGCGACCTGATCGTCGAGTTCGCCGACGCGCCCGGCGGCGCGCTCGATCGCGTTCGTCTGGTCGGTAGCGCCCTCTGCGATTTGCGATGCTGCCGTTGCCAGTTCTTCCATCGCGGTCGACGATGATTGAACGTCTGCCGACTGCTTGCGCGAAAGATTGGCGACACTCTCGATCGCTTCGGAGATCTGCGCAATGGCGATGCGGGCTTGCTGCGTTGCCGCCGAGATGGAAAGACCGGTTGCGTTCAGCTCATCCGAGGATGTGCGCACTTCGGCGATCGATTGAGAAAGCCGATCGGTCGCCGCATTCCAGCTGTCGCCGATCGCTTCTAATCCCGCGATGAGCGCGTTGTAGTTCTTTGCGATTTCGGCGGTCTCGTCGGTACCTTGGACGCGCAGAGGCTTGGAACTCACGGCGATACGCGCGGTGAGATCCCCCTGCTCGAGACGCGCCATGGCTTGGATCAGAGCGGCAAAATCCGCGTTGATGACCTCTTCGAGCGCGGCCGACAGTGCGCGCAGACGTTGCTGCAGGCGCCCCGAGATGCGCGCCGAGGCGATCAAACCGCCTAACAGCGAGAGCACCATGCAGGTGATAAGCGCGATCGCGATCGTGTGCTGCGTGCGCGCGACCTTCAGATCCGCCGATTGAACGGCTTGCGTGGATTCCTGGATGATGGCATTGGCCTGTTTATCGATCAGCTTTCCGATCGCGATGCGCCGGTCGCGCGTCCTCGCAATGAGCGTGTCCGCACCATTGTACGCCGTCAAAACGTCCTTCGGATTCGAGTCGAGCACGAATCGCACGTCGCGGTCGTAGGGTACGAGAAGACGTCGCACTTCCGCGAGGCGTGCTTGCGCTTCCGGGTCGCGATCCGCATCGAGAGCATCGACCGACGTGTGGACGTGTGCGAGGGCATCTCTCACGGCCTTTGCGTTGGCAGGCGTCGGCGCGAAGCCGAATTCTTTCGACATCGTACGCACGAGAAGCGTGGCGTACGGCACATTTTTCGAAAGTGTGGCGACGTTGTACGCGGCATCGAGCTGCGCCTTGGCGCGGTTGAGTTCGCCAAAGCCCCAGAAGGCGACCCCAGTGAGAACGACGAGCAGTGAAAGCGGGACAGCAAATCCCAGGGCCAGTTGCCTGGCGACGGTGTAGCGCATCCTCCGAGCCTAGCGTGGCTCGATATTCATTACGTTTGCGTAAGGACTGAGAAAAATAACCAGGACGTAACTGCGAGCCGTGAGAAGGGTGGCGAACCTGCGAGAAAGGTCGCAATTGAGAGTCTCCCGGCTACTCGGCCGTATAGCCCAGCTGGATCCGCGCGTCGTTTTGATGGTCGCGGGTCCTGGCTGGGGAAAGACGAGTCTGGCGCGCCAGTTATTAGGTCAAGCGTCCTCTCCTTCATATTGCGATCTCCGGGACGTGCTTGATGCCGCAGACGCGCAGCGCGTCTTGAGTGAAGCCTACGGCGACCGCATCGCTGCCGGACGGGCACCCGATATGCTCGTGGTCGACGAGCTGAGCGCACTCGATCGCGTCGGATGGGGGCCGTTCGAGAAGCTGATGCGTGAACTGGCATTCGACGTTCGACTCATTTTGCTCGCGCAGCGTCGTCCGGCAGTCGATTTGAGCGCGTTCGCAGCTCCCCACGAAGTCCTCACGCTGCTGCGCAGCGACTTGGCGTTCACCGAAACCGACACCATCGAGATGTTCGCGGAAAATGGCGTCGGCGAAACCGAAGCCCGTCTTGCGCGCAACGTCTCGATCGGATGGCCGGTCTCGACCCTCATGCTCCTTCGACTCGCGCGCGAGGGAATGATGACCGAAAGTCTGAGCGACCTGACCGGCGCGCGCTTTGCCGATCTCCATCAATACATCAAAGCGCGAGTCATCGATCGCCTCGACCGCGACACGCACGACGCAATGGTTACGCTCGCAGCCCTTGGTGAAGCTACGATCGCGGAACTCTCGGCGCTATCTGAGCCAGCCGCTGCGCGCGCGTTCGAGCAACTGATCGACGATGGCGCCGCGTTCTTGACGCGCGACGGCTCGCATTATGCGTTGACATCGTTCGTCAGGGCCACCGTGCTCGCAAAACACGAACGCGGTGTGCGGAACGTGAGACTCGCCGCCGTCGAGCATTTCATGGCCCGCAGCGCGTTCATGCGCGCCGTGCGCATTGCATCGGCGGGGCGCAATTGGGAGCTTGCGGTTTCCGCATTGGAACGTATATTTTCCGATCCCGCGTCGATAACGCCGGACGCGCGCGAGGCCTTGCGCTCGGTGCCGGTCGATGCGCTCGTCTATGCGCCGGCACTCTTCGTTGAGTATCTCTGCGACGGCGGCATACGATCCGATCCGCCGGCATTGCTGCGACGCCTTCGCCAGGCGGCGACCTCGTCTCGCGTTGCTGCCACGGATCCGGTCGTGCGCTATGCCCTCGATGTGGCCATGTATTCTGCTTTGTGGCTCGCGAACGCGAATTTCGATGCCGCAGACTTGGAAACGAAAATCGAAGATATGCAGGTTCCTCCGGGTGCGGAGCCGCTCGCGGCGTTTTTCGAGGGAGAGCGGGCGGTGTTACGTTCGTCGCTTGGAAAGCTCGACGATGCGCGAAGCCTTTTCGAGGCAATGAAGAGTTCGGCAGAACCGGCACCCGGGCAGCGCTTTGCACTATCGTTTAACGCGCATCTGTATGCCGGGCACGTTGACGCGTTGATCGAGTCCAGCGAAGAGCACTTACGGCGCACGCGCCTTTTCGGCGATCGCTCCGCGACCCACCGAGCGCTGGCGTATCGCGCGGTTGCGCTGTTCTTCGCCGGCGATCGTGCTGCGTTTCTGGCTGCGGTCCGCCGCGCGATCGACGTCGACCCGAATCGGCGAAATCCCGGAAGGTTTACCGATCCCGCCGATCATCCGGAACACTATCCGCTACACCTCAACGTGCTGTGCGCGATCGATGCCGCTTTCGACGCGACCGACGCTAGAGTTGCAGCTGCGCTCCTCGACGATCTGATTCCGCGCGTTGATGGTGCGGGCAAACCAATTTGGTCCGCGTTGGTTCGCGTCGCTCGCGCGCGTATCCCAGGCGCAAATCGGCGCGCTCTTCTCAGCGAAGCGCTTGCAATCGTGCAGGGGACGCAAGCGCAAGCCTTGATCGCAGACGTGCGCGCGCTGATGGCCGACGAAATACCGACTGGACCATTCGCGCGGATCATGCGATCGATCGATGAGTCCACTCTGCTGCGCGGCGCTCGGTCGATCCGCGTTTCGATCGTAGACGGCACGGTTAACCGCGGCGAAGCGGTGCTGCCGGTTCGAGCACGTGAATTCGAAATATTGGCGCTCCTCGCGTTGCATGGAGTTCCGCTCACGATCGCACAGATCTGCGATCTGGTGTGGCCGCAGGCGCACGAAGAAGCCGTATTGTCGGCGCTGCGCATGAGCGTGCATCGCTTGCGCAAGCAGATCGGCGATGCTAACGCGGTCGCGCGCGTTCCACAAGGCTATTGCATCGGCTCGGATGTGTCGTGTGACGTCGTCGAAGCGGAACGCACCGTCGCTGCATATCGGCGACTATCGCACCTCGGTTCACACGAACGCGACGGGCTGCGCGAACTCTTCGCGATCTTTGCGGCGCCGAAGCTTGCGGTCGGGGAAAGATTCGCGTGGTACGACCGGATCGAAACGCGTTTAGCCGCCGTGCGTCACGGACTGGGCGTCGTGCTCGGTCGCGATGCGCTCGATCAGGGCGATCCCGCCGGTGCGATCGATCTTGCCGAGGCAATGCTCGCGGTCGACGATTACGACGAGCCTGCGGTGGAGTTGCTCGTGCGCGCGCTTGCCGCAGCAGGAGAGCGAGCTGAAGCAATCCGCCGCTTCCGGCAGTACGCGGATCGTCTCAAACTCGACTACGGCGTTGATGCAACGGTCGAACTCGCGCCGCTCTTGGAAGAGCGCCGAGCCGGATAGGCAGGGCATCGCGCCGCGAGGCGCAATGCACGTTTGATGCAAGCACGAGCAATGACGTCGGGGCTTCTTTGCGCGCTTTTCAGTTTAACCGCTATCGCGCAAGCGGCAGCGCCGCACAAACCCTCCGCGCATCCAGAAGCAAAGCCGATTCCGCAAGAGACGTCGGTGGTGACGCATCACCAGATCGCTTTAGGCGGACGCACGATCGCTTATTCCGCGACGGCCGGTACGCTGATTTTGAAGAACGAAAAGGGCGATCCGGAAGCGAGTGTCTTTTACGTGGCATATACGGAGGATGGCGCGGATCGCTCGCGCCGGCCCGTGACGTTCCTCTATAACGGAGGCCCCGGCGCCGCCACCATTTACTTGCACATGGGCGCGCTCGGTCCGCGACGAATCGACTTCCCGAACGCCCAGCCGAATGCGGGACCGCCGTATCACTTGGTCGATAATCAGGAGAGTCTGCTCGATAAATCGGATCTCGTCTTCATCGATGCGCCGGGAACCGG
>JASHZC010000193.1 GCA_030042755.1 Vulcanimicrobiota bacterium
GTAGAGCGAGTAAATGGCGCGTTTACGCCGGTTTCGACGCAGCGCGTCCTCGAGCGCGTCCTCGACGTCGCATGCGCGATTCGCAAGGCCGGTTTGGCGCACGGCGATCGCGTTGCGCTAATCGGCAACAATTGTATCGACTGGATCGTCTGCGATTTCGCGACGTTTTTTGCAGGCTGCGTCGTCGTGCCAATCTATCCGACGCAGGCCGTCGATCACGTCAACTACATCCTCGAACATAGCGACGTCAAGCTGCTCTTCGTCGATTCGAGCGCGTCGCTCGAGCGTCTCGTTCACGCCGGCATAGCGCTACCGAGAACGGTCATCTTTGGGTCGGGCGGCGATGATTCACTCGCTGCGTTCGAGCAAGGAGGCAACGCTCTTCGTTCCGCGCACCCCGAGTTGCCCGGCGAGTACGAAGTTATACTCCAGCCCGACGACTTGGCCGTGCTGATCTATACGTCGGGAACGACCGGCGTACCCAAGGGTGTCATGCTCTCGCACGACAACCTCGGCTTCGACGCGCAATCCGCGCTGGAATATGGTATGCCCGGTGAGCACGGCGAAGAGAGCGTACTCTCGGTGCTCCCGTTCTCGCACATCTACGAGCACACGATGATCTACATCTACCTGCTCGCAAAAGTGCGCTACAGCATCTGTCACGACCCGAACGAGCTTCTTGCCGATATGCGCGACGTGCGCCCAAGTTATATGACGAGCGTTCCGCGCATTTTCGAGCGCATTCTTGCCGGCGTTAAGGGACAGGCAATGAGACACGGGGGTCTACAAGCAAAGCTCGTCCCCTGGGCTCTTCACGTCGGTCGCGAATTCATGGAAGCGAAAACGTTTGGATCCGGACCAAACCCTATCTTGAAGCTGCAATATGGCATTGCAAAGCGATTGGTTTTCGAGAA
This sequence comes from Vulcanimicrobiota bacterium, assembly GCA_030042755.1. The sequence continues at coordinate 915 of JASHZC010000193.1, forward strand.
GATACGCGCGGCGCTTGGGCTCGACCGCATTCGCCATCTTACGAGCGGAAGCGCGAAGCTGCATGAAGACGTGGCGATGACGTTTTTGGCGATGGGTGTGCCGATCATGCAGGGTTACGGACTCACCGAATCGTCGCCGGTCATCACCGTGAGTCGAGACGGCGACAACCGCTACGGCGCCGTCGGCAAGCCAATCCCCGGTTGCGAAGTACGAATTGCCGAAGACGGCGAGATCCTCGCTCGCGGACGTAACATCATGCAGGGGTATTATCGCGATCCCGAGGCAACCGCCGCGGCGCTGATTGACGGATGGCTCCACACGGGCGACATTGGCGAGATCGATGCCGATGGATATGTACATATCACCGATCGCAAGAAAGAAGTGTTCAAGACGACGACCGGCAAGTACGTCTCGCCGGCGCGCGTAGAAGCGGCCATCAAACGCTCGGTATTCATTTCGCAAGTGATGGTCCTCGGCGATGGCCGGCCGTATCCGATGGCGATCGTGTCCCCGAATTGGGATCTGATTCGACTCGAGTTGAGCCTCGAGGGCATGACGCCCCAGAGTATGGCCCAGCGAGAGGACGTCGTGGACTTTGTCACGGCCGACGTCCGCAAACACACGGACGATCTGGCGAAGTTCGAACAGATACGGCGCGTTGTCGTGATTCCACACGAATTTACTGTAGAAAGCGGCGAGTTGTCACCCTCCATGAAAATAAAGCGGCGCATCGTCGAAGAGCGCTATCGAGATCTCGTCGATCGCGCCTACGCGGTCATTCTGCGGGAGCCTTCGCACGCATGAGCGGTACGTCGCGACGCGTCGATGAAGTCATTCGCGGGCCCATCAAGAGCAAGACGATCTTCCCCGTGCTCCTGCTGCATCTCATCCGCGAACAGCCGGATCACGGATACGGTTTGATGCAGCGGATCGAAAGCATTTGCGGCGATTTGGTCGCGGTGAACACGAACAAGATTTATCCGCTGCTGCGCCGCCTCGAGGAGCGCGGTTTCGTTTCGGCGACATGGGATCATCCGACGAAACGATCGCGACGCATCTATGCGATTACGGCCGCCGGCGAAGAACGCCTCATGCGTATCAAGGGCGCGATGCTGCCATATCTCGAGCAAATCGAACGTGCCGTCGGGCGGCTCAAACACGAACTCTATCAGCCCTCAAGCACCGGATATGCCGTTCCTCGCGCTCGTTCATCTGCGTGAGCTCCACTGCGAGCAGTGTGGTTCGCTGATCGCGGCGGCCGGCGCACGCTCGTTCGTGGTGGACGCAGAGTCAAATCCGGTCAATTTCTCGCAAAGTGAACCGCCCAGCGAGATGACGGTGAAGCTGCTGTGTCCGAACGGACACGTCACGCAACTGCGCGTTCCGTTCGATCTCGCCGCCGAGGAAACGCTTGCGGTACCGGACGACGCGCCGATCGGGCGCGATGCCATGATCGTGGCCTGAAGGAAGGCGGGACCGAGCGCACGATCATACCTGATCTATGAACCGTGTCTTTTGTTCGTTGCTGATTGCAGTGATGGTCGGCACCGGCGCGATCGCGCGTGCTGCCGATCCGCGCGGGAAACCGGCGCCGTCTCCCGTGCCGCCCGTAGCCGCGCCATCCGAGCCCGGGACTTTCCCGGATTCCGTAACGAGCCACACGATGACGATTGACGGCAAGCCGATTGCGTATACGGCCCGAGCCGGGTTGATTACGCTGCACGATCAAGACGGAAAGCCGACAGCGCAGGTGTTCTACACCGCCGACACCGCGGATGGCGCGAATCCCCTCACGCGTCCGGTTACCTTCATCTATAACGGCGGACCGGGCAGCTCCACGATGTGGCTGCGCATGGGGTCGTTCGGTCCGGTGCGTGTCGTCGCCGCCGATGGAGAGCCGAGCGGACCACCGCCGTATCGAATCGTCGAAAATCAGTACAGTTTGCTCGATAAGTCCGATCTCGTCTTCATCGATATGCCCGATTCCGGATTCGGCCGAATCATGCCGGGCACGGAGAAGACCTTCTTTGGCGTCGATCAAGACGTCGCAGCATTTGGTCAATTCATCAGTACGTACATCTCGAAATTCGACCGCTGGAATTCGCCGAAATTCATTTTCGGCGAGAGCTACGGCACGACCCGATCGGCCGCTCTTTCCAGTTATTTGCTCGATAACGGGATCGCGCTCAACGGCGTCGTCTTGCAGTCGTCGATACTCAACTTCGGTCTCGACTACGGAAACGGCGATCCAATCGGCGGCGGTGACTGGCCCTATGTCTTATATCTTCCGACGGAAGCGGCATCGGCGTGGTATCACCATCGCGTCGGTAACGCGCCTGACTTAGCGACGTTCGTCAACCAGTGCGAGCAATTCGCAATGGGCGAGTATCTCGATGCGCTCTACAAAGGCGACACCTTGGGCGCTTCCGAGCGCGACGACGTGATATCGAAGCTCAGCCGTTTCACGGGGCTTTCACCGCAGTACATTCGTCTTTCGAACATTCGCATTCCCTACGACAAATTCCAGAGCGAACTGCTGCGCAACCAAGGAGAGGTCATTGGACGGCTCGACGCGCGCTATACGACCTGGAGCCTGGATCGCGCGTCCATCAGCGGGCCGCCGTGGGATCCGACCGATTCGTCGATCGATGCGCCGTACACGACCGCGATCAATCAGTACTTGCGCGCCGATCTCAAGTACAACCCGCCTATTCCGTACCGGACAAACATCTACGGCATCATCTACGGTCCGGACTTTTCTAATGGCGGTGGCTGGGATTTCTCCCATAACCGGCGCTATCCAACCAACGTAGCTCCGGATCTCGCCGCCGCAATGACACAGAATCCGCATCTGCACGTTTTTTCAGCGAACGGCTACTTCGATTTTGCTACGCCATTTTTCGCAACGGTATACACGTTGAAGCATTTGAATCTGAGTCCTACACTCCAGCAAAACATCACGTACGGCTTCTACCAAACGGGACACATGGTCTATCTCAGCGAGCCTGCACTCGCACAGTACAAAGCCGATCTCGCGCGCTGGTACGACAGCGCGCTGGGACAATAGGAGGGCGCGACCGATGAATGTTCGCTCGATCGCGGCCTGCCTAAGCGTCACGCTTCTGCTCGCAGCCGCTCCGGATAAGCCCGCATCGTACGTTCCACCGGCACCGCCTGACGCCGTGACCCATGCGGTCGCGCACGTCAACGGTCAGGCCATCCGCTACACGGCGCGAGCCGGAATGATCACGCTGCGCAACGATAAAGATCAGATTACGGCGCGGATGTTCTACACCGCGTATACCAAAGATGGCGCCGATCCCAAGACGCGCCCGGTGACGTTCTTTTACAACGGTGGACCCGGAAGCTCGACGATTTGGCTGCGCATGGGGTCGTTCGCACCGTTACGCGTTCAAACGCAGAACTATCGGTCGATTCCCAATGCTCCTTTTAAACTGATCGAAAACAACTACAGCTTGATCGACAAGACCGACGAGGTCTTCGTCGACGCGCCAAACACGGGCTGGAGCCGTGTGATGGGCGTCGGCGACCCCAAGGATTTCATGGGCGTCGATCAAGACGGACGCGCGTTCACGCAATTCATCCAGCGCTACATCACCCAATTCGGCCGCTGGAATTCTCCGAAGTTTCTTTTTGGCGAAAGCTATGGCACGACGCGCGATTGCGTGCTCGTCAACATGCTGCAAGAAGCCGGCGTGCAAATGAACGGCGTCGTGTTGCTGTCGTCGATTATCAACTTCGGGCTCGGGGGTCTAGGCGGCGGTGAACAAATCGGCGGCGGTGACTGGGCCTTCGTGACCTATCTTCCCACCATGGCAGCCGCCGCGTGGTTCCACCATAAGGCCGGTCAAGGGCAAAACCTCCAGAGTTTTCTACGCGGCGTTGAGGCATT
>JASHZC010000194.1 GCA_030042755.1 Vulcanimicrobiota bacterium
GTCTTCGTGGTGGTGAGCTCAAATGCGCGTGGCGGAGTCCCGTCTGTAAAAACGCGCTTTCCTTTGCCCAATAGTACGGGATACACGAGCAGCACGAGCTCATCCGCGAGGCCGTGTTCGAGCAGCGTCGACGTCAGCGTCGAGCTACCGGATACGATAAGGTCGGGACCGTTGTGCGACTTGATGCGGCGAACACCCTCGACGATGTCCGGCCCAAGGCCCTCGAACGGGCCCCATTCAAGGCTTTCGGGCCGGTGCGTCACGATGTATTTCGTCGCTGCGTTGAGGGCGTCTGACAACGGACTGCTCGGCGCCTTCGGCCAGAATTCCGACCACAGATCGTACGTGCGCCGTCCAAGCAACAGGTCGAAGTTCTCGCCGTACATCGCGGTCACGGCGTCTCTGCCGGCCGGAGTGCGATAGGGTGCTGACCAGTCGCCGTAGGGATAATCGCCGGCTTCGCCGGAGCTGCCAATCTCAATTACGCCATCCAGCGAGATGTGTTCGAAGATCCTAAGCTTTCTCATGACACTGAATACGTCGAACGTGAGGCGTCAAAATCGACTCAGTGGTCGTAAAATTCCGACACTTCTCCCAGCGTTGGGTCGAGACGCAAATCTTCGAGCGCGTATTTCCGGTCTTCATGTCCACCGGGAACCTTCACGCGAACGAGAATCTCGTGCGGATGCACGGCTTTGACGGTGCCCTCTTCGCGCGTCCCGTCGATGTAGACCCTATCTCCTGGTTTCAGCATAGCCTCAGCGTATCACGTCGAGTTCCAATAGTAGTATGAGCTTTACGCTGGTAGGTCGGCACGTTCGGCTGGAACCTCTCGCTCTCGAACACGTTCCTGCCCTCGTCGCGGCCGCGCAGGCCGACCGAGCGCCCTACGATTGGAGCTTCGTTCCCGACGGCGAAGCAGCCATGCGACGCTACGTTGAGACCGCCCTCGCTTGGGCGAAAGACGGAACCGCGGTCCCGTTCGCAACGGTGCGCCAATCCGACGGTGCCGTCATCGGTTCGACCCGTTTTTTCAATCTCGAGCGATGGGCGTGGCCGCCAGGCCATCCCGAAGCACAGGGCGTTGCGTTCGACATCGGCGAGATCGGCTACACGTGGTTGACGCGCAGCGCAATACGTACGCCCGCAAATACCGAAGCGAAACTGTTGATGCTCGCGCACGCCTTCGAAACGTGGAACATGCGTTGCGTCTGCTTTCACACCGACGAGCGGAACACGCGTTCCCGTGAGGCGATCGAGCGCATCGGCGCGCGTTTCGAAGGCATTCTCCGTTCGCATCGGCTGGCAATCGACTACACGCCGCGCAACTCTGCGCGCTATTCGATCGTCGAAAGCGAATGGCCCGAGATTAAGCGGCGACTAACGCAGCGCTGACGATCCGGCCTACGCGCGCGAGCGCAGCGTCACGCTCGCCTTCGGCCAGCGTCGCACTCGTGAGATACGCAGTCACGAGCAATGGCGCGCGTCGCGGAGGCCACAAAATCGCGATGTCGTTGCGTGTGTCATTCGCGCCCGTAGCATTGCGGCGCCCACCTAAACCGGTTTTGTCGCCCTCGCGCCACGTCGACGGAACGCCGGCGCGAAGCAACTCCTTCCCGGTTTGGCATGCAACGAGCCAGTGCGTGAGACGCTCGCGCAACGGCACCGAAAGCGCATTGCCGAGCAAAATCTCGTGCATGTCGTGCGCCATCCAATACGGCGTCGTCGTATCGCGGGGATCGCCCGGAATCGCCGTGTTCAGTGTCGGCTCCGTTCGATCGAGCCGCGTTTTCGGATCTCTCAGCACGCGCGCGTATCGCGTCACCGCCGGCGGCCCACCCAGCTCGCGCAACAGGAGATTCGCCGCAGTATTATCACTCAACGCAATCGCCGCTTCGCATAGCGCACCAACGGTCATGTATCCGCGACCCACGTATTTTCGCGTGGTTGGCGCGTACGGCAAGAGATCCGATGTCCCATACGTAACCTGCCGCAAGAGCTGCTCGTGCCCGCGATCCACGTTTGCCAGCACCGCCGAAACCGCCAAGAGTTTGAACGTGCTGCACATCGGAAAACGCTCGTGCTCGCGGTGCGCGAGGCTCCAGCCGCTTCCGGTATCCACCGCGAAGACGCCGAAACGTCCTCCGGTATCGCGCTCCAGCTGCGCTAATTGCGAAGCTGCTTCGCCGGCCTGCGCGCGTGGCGGCGCAATCACCGTCGAAAGCGCTGCAATCGATCCGATCGTGAATTCGCGCCGGCGCATCCGTTAGCGCGAATGTTCGACGATGCGACGGTATGCGGCAGCCCAGTCATCGAGGTCGTTGAGCGCAACGCCCTTGGTGATCGAACTATCCGTCAGACCGATCGCAGCGTAGCGCTCTCGGCGCATGTTTTCGGGAAGCTCGCGCGACATGACGGCGCGATTGTGCTCTACGATGCTGCGCTCGGTTAAGTTTGCTGCGTTCGCGCGCACCCACGATTCGAGCTGGAGGTACGTCGGCTTTTCGTTTTCGATGTAGGCGACGAACGCTTCTCGATCGATGCCCAAGTTCACGCACAGCATTTCATCGAAGCCCCCGGCACCGTGACGATAACCCTCCGGCAATCGTCCCTGCGCGTACAGCAAAATTTTGAGCCAGACGCGCGGCAAATGCATCACTCCGAGCGGCCCCGCAACGCTCGAGCTAATCAGCGGTACGACTTCTTCTTTCACGACGCGCGATTTACGCGCTTATAGGCAGGACCCTGCGCGATCCGAATAGGCGTGCAAAGGACCGCGAAGCAATGCCAGCAACGTCGATTTTACGGTTTCTAGATCCGCGTCGCTCATATCCGCAAGCAGGGTTCGTTCGGTCTCGCGGATCGAGGCAGCTGCCTCCTTCAGCAACGCAGCGCCGCCCGCTGTAATCTCGACGATGCGCGCGCGGCGATCGATCGGGTCGGCTCGCCGCGCAACCAAGGCGCGGCGCTCCAGGTCGTCGAGGGTCGATACCAGCGTCGTCTTATCCAAAC
>JASHZC010000195.1 GCA_030042755.1 Vulcanimicrobiota bacterium
CGTACGCGAGGCCTTCGGACTTGCAATCGATCGCCGCACGATCACGCGGAAGATCACACAGGGTGCCTACGATGCCGATACCGCGATGCGCGGCCTCTTCACCTGGGCATACGACCCGCACGGCGACACGGCGCGCTACGACCCTGCCGGAGCGGAAGAGCTGCTGACGGGCGATGGCTGGATCCCCGGGCCCGACGGCATTCGGGTGAAAAACGGTAAGCGGCTGCGGCTGGAAATTTCGTATCCGGTCGGAATCGACATCACGACGCACTTCGCCACCGTGATTGCCGCCGAAGAACGCGCGATCGGCATCGAGGTAACGCAGAAACGCTACGATCGCACGCAGTACATTTCAAAAGACGGCCCTGTGATGCAAGGGCATTTCCAAGTCTCTCTTTACGATTACCAAGGCTCGTGGGATCCCGACGCGTCGTGGCTTTTCGCGTGCAATCAACGGGCCCCGAACGGCTTCAACATCGCGCGTTATTGCAATCCGGAGGTGGATGCGCTGATGAGTCGCGCTGCAGCTTCGTTCGATCGTCCGACGCGCATCGCCGAATCGCACGAGGTGCAGCGACGCATCGTGGATGACGTTCCGTACTACTTCATTTGCCAGATCAGCGAAGTCGACGTCGTTCCATCGAACCTGCGCGGCTACGAGCCGCCGCTGCTCTCGCCGTTTAACTCGGTTGCGAAGTGGCGACTGGAAAACCCCAAAGCTCCGGGGGACTGAAGACGTGACCCGCGTCGTCGTAGATGACGGACGGCGTGCGATCTTTCGCTAGCAAAACCGGACCGTCGAGGTCGACCAGCTCGCAGATCTGACCGAGAACGAATGCGGGCGCCATCGAAAGCGACGTGCCGCCCATGCATCCGACCATCGTTTGCATGCCGAGGCGGCGCGCTTCTCTTGCCATTGCGAGTCCGCGCGTGAGACCACCGCACTTGTCGAGCTTGATATTGATGACGTCGACACGCCCTGCGAGTTTTGGCAGATCGTCGAGATCGAGTGCGCTCTCGTCGGCAGCTACGGGAATCGGCGCGTCCAGACCAAGGAAATCGTCGTAATTCGCACGAGGAAACGGCTGCTCGAGCAGTTGTACTCGCGTCTCGACCAACACCGGCATTAGTGACGCAAGCGATTTGCGCGTGAACCCTTGATTCCCATCGACACCGATCCATGCATCGGGCCGCGCGGCACGTACGGCACGCAATCGATCCGCATCTTCGGGCGTACCAGTCAGCTTTAGCTTCAAGTTCGTTGCTTTCGTGAAACCTCTCGCTGTCTCGGCCATGGCCTGCGGCTCGGCGGCGCCGACCGTGTAGGTCGTTGTCAGCGGACGCGGCTCGGGCACTCCGGCGATTTCCCACACGGGCCGGCCGTGCAGCTTGGCCTCGAGATCCCAGAGGGCGGCGTCAACGGCGTTGCGCGCGCCTCCCGCCGGCAAGATTTCGATCAGCTCCTCGCGCGTAATCGGTGCAGCCAAACGGCCTGCGATCGCTTCGACCTGCGCCTGAGCTTTCTGAACCGTATCGTCGAGATAGTAGACGCCGAGCGACTCGCCACGCCCGGTCGCTCCATTCTGCTCTAGTTCTACGACAAGCACGTCCGCATCGGTGAACGTGTAGCCCGTGATGGCAAACGGATGAAGAAACGGCCAGGCCTCGATACGCGTGCGTACCATTACATCCTTCCGGTGGTGATAGAGATCGCGGACGCGGATTTTTTCGAATCGTTACGCAGCTTGTGTGCGAATCCGGCGGAGAAAGCGCAGCATTCACCGGCGCTCATTGGGTAATCGACGTTGTTGACGACGAGAACGAGCTCGCCCTCCGTAACGTACACGACGTCGATACCCTCGTGCGCGAGCTCGTCGCGAAATGCCGCACCGGCCGCGAGCGACACATTGACCAAATCGAGATCCAGCGCAGGAATGTGGAGAACTTCGTAGCTTACGCCTTTGCCGCGGTTGCTGCGCTTACGCTCGTCACCGGTAACGAAGCTCGGTCGCGAGAGCTTGGCGCTAAAGCCGAGAAACGACCCCAGATCGTAGTGGAACACGTTCGCTAACCGCGCGAGACGGCCAAGGGATATGTCGGAATCGCCGCGCTCGACGGCTCGAATAAACGAGGCTGAGAGCTCTGCTCGCTCGGCCAGATCGCGAACCGTCATCCCGCGTTGCGTTCGCAAACGCTCGAGAATCTTCCCGACGTCGGGTACCGAGGGTCCTCCGTCCGCTGACGCTACGGCGTCGCGCTTCTTTTTTGCGGAAGTACTCATCGCCCTGCGTGAGTTCCATGCGGTGCGCAGCTGCACCCTTTATTTTGTCGTTACGCTCAAAATATCGCCGAGACGACTTCGAGAAAGAAAGAGCACCGGCTGCTCATTGTAGACGCGCTCGTCGAAGACTTCGTAGCCGTTGCTCTTTACGATATATAATGAAACCTTATTGTTCGGGTTCACGATGCATACCGTGCTCGGCGACACAACGTTCTGGTCGGCCCAAGCGAGGGCCGCGCGCACGGATTCTCCGGCATATCCTTTACCGTGAAAGCGCGATGCGAGCGCAAACCCGAGTTCGGGCTTCCCCTGCATCGAAGGTGCAACGTCGCGCTTGAAATCCGCGAAGCCGATCTCTCCAACGAAATCGCCGGAACCCTTCTCCTCGATCGCCCAATATCCGAAACCCATCACCGCCCAGTGGCCGATATACGAGAGCATTCTCGTCCACGTCTGTTGTTCGGTCGAGGCCCTGCCGGTAATGAACTTCGTCACCATTGGGTCGGACCACATCGCTACGCTTTGTGGCAAATCATCGTAGCGGTGGCCGCGCAGACGAAGATGTCGCGTTTCGATACCGGGAATCATTAGAGCAAATCTTTGCGGCGGCGCTCGAGCTCTTCGCAAAACTCCTTGCGTGCCACGACCGCGTGAGCGGCGGCCTCTTCGAGAGCCGCATTCCTGGTCGGAATTTCCTTCCGGAGGCTTTCGACGTTACTCGCGATCGCGTCGGCCATCTGCTGATGGGTCTGCTTCGTTGCACCAGGCCGCACTTGGGCATGAAACTTCAGCACGAGTTCGTCGTTACCGAGCGTCGCTTCGTACGCGTGCAGAATCGCCTTCGGGTTAGCGGGCTGGTAATGAAACGCAGCCGGATTCTTGAGCGCGTGCCAATACGTTGCGAACTCGCCTTGATCGTCGAGATCGGCAGCGTGCGCACGCGCTTCAAACTCGGGTAACGGCACGAGGTGGCGTTCAACGAGGCCTCGCGCTAAATCCGGGTCACCAACGCTCGCGCACGGAATTGCTTCGGCTTCTTCCTGAATAGCGCGGCGCGCGGCGCTAAATACCTCGTGTAATGGATGTGAGAAAAGCGGCTCGTCATGCATACGGCATGGGGTTCACCGCGCAATTTCCGCGACCTCGCGAACTCGATCCAGATCGGAAATAAGGCCCGGGCCCAGCGGGTTCCATCCGAGTCGCTCGCGCGTCAGCGCACTCGACGCCGGAAGATCCGCTGCGGCAAGCGATGCCATCCAACCGAAGTATTCGGCTGCCTCTTCAGGCGCGATCGACTTCACGGGAACGTCGATGCGTCTGCCGATTGCTTCAGCGATGGCGCGCGCTCGTACGCCCTCTTCCGCCACGCCGTGATAACGCGTTCCCGGTTCTGCATTCTTTTCTAACGCAAGGCGATACAGGTTCGCTGCATTCAGGACGTGCACGGCCGCCCAACGATTTGCTCCATCACCCACGTAAGCAGCGAAGCCTTTCTCTTTTGCAAGCGCGATGAGGAACGTGACCAGCCCTTGCCTGTGCGGATTGTGAACCTGCGAAAGTCGAACGACCGAAACGCGCGCGCCTCTCTCGGCAGCGACATCGGCTGCTTCTTCCGATGCGTTGCGCGGAAACTGCACGCTCGAGCCATGCTGATCGAGTTCGGTGGCGATTCGGCCGGAGGCTACCGCACCGATTCCCGACGTGACGACTAGCGGACGGTCCGAGCCGGCGAGCTCGTCGCCCATTGCTTCAATAGCCCGACGGTCGATCTCGGCGTTCTCCCGGAAGGTAGAAAAATCGTGGATGAACGCAAGATGGATCACGCCATCGGCCTTGGCAGCCCCGCTGCGGAGGCTTTTTACGTCTTCGACCGATCCACGGTGCACGTCGGCGCCGGCGGCCGCGAGCGTGCTGGCCGACGAGTCGGATCGTGCGAGCCCGATCACTTGATGCCCCGCGCCGATCAATTCCGCCGTGAGCGGCGCGCCGATGAATCCGGATGCTCCGGTAACAAAAACACGCATGGTGGGTGCCTCCAGTGGTTGATGTCAGTGTCTGCCATCAGTATATACCTGATGTCAATAACTGTCATCACCCCAACGGAGGCGGGTCCCGCCCGGGCGCTATTTCTTCTCGACCGTGAATCCGAGCGCTTCGAGCACCTTGACCGCGCCGCTCTTTCCGCCTTCGAAATCGCCGGAGTGGAGTTTGTGCCCCGTCGCGTACTCGTACGCGGTCCCCAAAATCGCCTTCGGTGGGTACGGGCGCTTCTCCCAAACGAGATCGTAGGTGGTGGTCGGCGCAAAGCCATGCTTGGCAAAGAACTCTGCTGCTCCGAGTCTGTCATATTCGCGGATCGCGCGAACGACGTGATCGTGTGAAACTTTCTCCCACGTAACCATTACGCCGGCAACTCCTGCGGTGCGTAACGTTCGACGAGCTGCTCGGCGACATCGCCGAGGTCGTTACCGACGAACGACGGTTGCGGCCCTACACCGAGCACGTCGTTCTCCGGGCGTTTGATCAGCGCGCCCTGCCAACCCGCGCCAACTGCGCCGATGATATCCCACGTGTGGCACGCGACGAGCAGCAGGTCGGACGGTTTTGCGCCGAGCTCGGCCTCGACGTACGCGTACGCTTGCGGCGAAGGCTTGTGATGTCCGACTGCGTCCACACTGAAACGCCGCTCGAAATACTGAACGATCTTTCCGCCTTCGAGCTGCCGCGTCTGAATTTCCAGCAAATTGTCGGTCAGCGTGAACAAGCGAAAGCCCGCCCTCTTCAGCCGTTCCAATGCCGGAGGAACGTCCGGATGCGGCGGCATCGACGCAAAGGCATCGGTCAAATCGCGCTTGTCCCGATCGGTGACCGCAATACCGCGCTCGGATGCCATCATCTGCATCGCCGCCGCCCCGATATCGGTAAACGGCACGTAGACTTGCGCGAGCGTCAGCGCCTCCGAATACATGATGAGATTGTCGAACCACAGCCGCAGCGCTCGTTTCTCGTTGAAGACGCGCTCGAAGATCGGACTCACGGATTCGAGGTCGAGGAGCGTTTCGTTCACATCGAAGACGATCAACGGCTTATTCATACGCATGGCCTCCCATAACCGGCTCAGAAGGTGTAAAGAGGTTACTACCCAAGCTCTCGGCGTGTCAATGCGGAGCATGGGCAAAAGATCTCGGGCCTAGGGCGCTCGACCGGCGGCGTTCAGGATAGCGCGCTGGAAATTCGTGCCTCGAGCACCGCTTTCTCGGCACGGATCTGGTCGGTTTCGATCGCGGTGAGCGCGCTCGCAACCGCCGACGCCACGCGCTCGATCGCCTCGTCGATGTCCGGTGGCATTTGCTCGCCATTTTCTCGCTGACCGACGGAAAGCACGCCGATCAGGCGGCCGGATAGGTACATCGGATACAGCCGATCGCCCGAAAACGCGGTCCGCGTACCGTGAATCTGCAACGCCTCGCGATGGGCGCGCAGCTCGACGAACGCAAGATCGTTTTCGTCGATCCTCGCGGCCGCGGATGAATATGTCGATTCGGCGCAGTCGAGGTTGCGTCCAGATGCGAGGTAGACGGCCGCACCTTGAACGCGGCCGAATCGCTCGAGGGCTTGTACCGTGTCGCGAATCAGTGGTGCCTGCGCCGTGAAAAACTGGACCGTCGTCGCAAAGCGTCGAAGCGCCGTTTCCTGCTGGTGACGAGCGCGGAACAGCACGCTATCGACAAACCGATCGACGCGATAATGCAAGAGTCGAGCACCGACGATTACGCCTAAGGCGATGATAAATTGCAGCGCGATGCCTTCGACGCGGGTAAGCTCGTTGAGGTACCGCTCTGCCGCGAACTCCATTGCTGCAAGTGCGACCAGCACTAACGCGGAGGTGAGCGCGTAGACGATCGTGCGGTTTAGGACGAAGGTGACGTCGAAGACGCGATGCCGCAGGATCGAATACGCCACGGCGAGCGGCACGAGAACGATCGCCGCATTCGCATACAGTATGAAGAGTACGAAATCGCCGGTGTGATGAAACACGATCATATTGACCGCGTACCCCACGCCGCCGATCATCATCGACGCGAATACGATGCCCACGCGAGCTCGATCGTCCGCCTTGGCGTTGCGAAG
>JASHZC010000196.1 GCA_030042755.1 Vulcanimicrobiota bacterium
ATCACCTCGAGGGTGTCACCAACCTTGAGCGTCTTGGGATCGACCGCGAGCGAGAGTTCGCGGAATGGAAGCACGCCTTCGGATTTACCGCCGACGTCGACGAGCAATTCGTCTTTATCTTTCTGAACGATCATGCCGTTCAGAACTTGTCCCTCGTCGAGGACTTTCAGCGACTCTTCATAGAGACGCTGTTCGAGAGCGAGTTGATCTTCCTCGTAAGTAGCGGGAGCGATTTCAGTCGTAGAGATGTTGTAATTCCTACCTAACAATTTGTATTTTTGCGAATCAACGCTGACAGTTTCTGCACCACCAGGTTCCGCGCTGCGCGAGCACCGTTCGTACGATCGGTCTCCCGCACCGCGGGCAAGGTTCCCCGAGCCTGCCGTAGACCGAGAGGACGTTTTGAAATCCCCCTCGGAGGCCTTGCGCATCCACGTAATCATCGACGCTCGTGCCGCGCATTTCGGTTGCGCGGGCCAAAACATCGCGGATCGCGTGGTAGAGCCGGTGGATCGCCGGCTTCGTCAACGCCTTAGCGGGACGACCGGGACGGATCCCGGCTTCCCACAACGCCTCGCACGCATAGATGTTTCCGATGCCTGCAATGCGGTGTTGATCGAGGAGCAAGACCTTGATCGGCGTCGTCCGCCCGATGAGCATAGCGGTTAAGGCCTGCGGTGTAAAGCCTGATGAGAGCGGCTCGACGCCCAGCCCGGCATCCCAGAGCTCAGCAGGCTCTACTAGGCGCATCCGCCCAAAGGTACGCAGATCGGCAAATCCCAGCCGCGTTCCATCCGTATAATGAAGCACGACGTGGGTTCCGGGATAGTCGCTCTCGCCTGGCCGCTGGACAACGAGGCGTCCCGTCATCCGTAGGCTGGTGACCAGCCGACGCCCGGAACGCAAGTCCATGACGACGTACTTGCCGCGCCGCCCAACGCCCTCGATGCGCTCGCCGCTCACCGCCGCGGCAAAGTCGACGCCCGGCGGCGCCACTGCCATTTTCGATAGAGAAATCTTTACGGAATCGATCGTCTTGCCCACGACGGTGTGGGCCAGGCCTCGTGCGATCGTCTCGACTTCGGGTAACTCGGGCACGCCGCCATTTTACAAGCCGTTGCTGCCGTTTACCTCGATGAAGCGCGTCTTGCCGGGAATCGGCGTAACCGTGGCTTGATACGACGCTGAATCGCCAAATGCGCTTAGCGTGTGGAGATCGGCGTGCAACTCAGGAAAACAGAAATTGCCGTTGGGCTGCACCAACGCGGTTACGACTTCCGTCGCAGAACGCGCGACGATGATGTTTCCGTGCGATGGCGAGAGTTCGAGTGCGAGAATGTTTTCCGCCGGAGCGTTAACGCGTCCGCACACTTTGCCGATTCCCAGACTTGTCACAGCATTCGCGTGCAAAGGGAGTGCGACAAGCGTCGCGGCCAGCGCAATTCCAAGGGATAGGGGACGTTTCATACATCAGTACAACGCGATGCGCGCGCAAATCGTGACGGTTTACGTGTGTTGCGTCGTCAGTTCGGAGAGTTGCGTTCCCGCTACGATGCCATCTTTGGCTGCTTCACCTGCAGGTAATTCGATCACGTATTTTGCCGTACCGGAACGACGCGGAATCAGATTATCGGGCGTGCTCTCAGAAACGACCGGGACGTTCGGCGCAACGCTGCGCACGGTACCGTCGGCGCCGACAAACACCATGTCGAGTGGGACGAGCGTATCTTTCATCCAGAATTCCACCGGCGAATCGTTGTCGAACACGAACACCATCCCGGTGTGCGGGGCAAGCTTGGTCACGCTCATCAACCCGAGTTCGCGCTCGTCCTCGGTCTTGGCAACCTGCAGCGCGAGCACGGCATGAGGAGCATGCACCGCGATGGTCGGTAAATGCTGCGGCGCGGGCGTTGCGCCGGCGACAATCACAGCGAGCAGTGTAGCGAGCATCTAATCTCCCGTCATCATCTCGACGTCGTACCAATTCGAGCCGGACTTCACCGTTACTTCGAGCGGAACCGTGAGCACGAGCGCCTCTTCCATTTCACGGCGAACGAGGTTGGCGAGTTCGTGCATCGCATCTCGATGCACTTCGAAGATCAGCTCGTCGTGGATTTGCAAGAGCATCGTTGCATCCAATCCGGCGGCGCGTACGGCTCGATCCACTTTTACCATCGCGAGCTTCATCAGATCGGCAGCGCTGCCTTGTAACGGAGCGTTGGTCGCTTCGCGTTCCGCAGCCGACCGCATCATGTAATTGCTCGAGGTCAGTGCGGGCATGTAGCGCCGCCGTCCCATGATCGTGGTGACATATCCGAGCTCGCGCGCAGTCTGGAGCGTTCGATCGATGTATGCCCGCACCGACGGAAACCGGGCAAAATACGCGTCGGTGATTTCGCGCGCTTCCGCGCGCGGGATCTCGAGCCGTTGCGCGAGACCAAAATCCGACATTCCGTAGAGCAATCCGAAGTTTACGCTCTTGGCCATCCGGCGCTGATTGCCGTCGACGAGCGCGTCCGCGCCGAGGTTGAAGATCTGCCGAGCGGTAAAATCGTGAATGTCTTGCCCCTCTTCGAACGCGGTGCGCATCGCTTCGTCGCCCGAGAGGTGGGCCATCAAGCGAAGTTCGATTTGGCTATAGTCGGCGGCGAGCAAACGATGCGCGTTGCTCTTGGCGACGAACGCTTTGCGAATGCGCCGACCGAGATCGCCGCGCACGGGAATGTTCTGCAAATTCGGATTCACCGACGAGAGGCGGCCGGTCGCAGTAGCGGTTTGATTGAAGACCGTGTGTAGGCGCCCGTCGCGCTTGTCGAGCAGTTGCGGAATGACGTCGATATACGTGTTCTTCAACTTCGTGACTTCGCGCCACTCGAGCACGAACGCGCAGATCGGGTACTCCTTTGCAAGTCCTTGCAAGACCTCGACGCCGGTCGCCCACCCGGTCTTGGTCTTCTTCCCGCCCGGAATTTGCAGCCGGCCGAAAAGAATATTGCCGAGCTGCTGCGGCGAGCCGATGTTGAACTCCTCGCCCGCGAAATCCCATATGCGGCGTTGCACGCGCGCAGCCGCCGCATCGACCTCGCTACCAAGCGCGGTCAGTTCGGTTGGATCGATCGCCACGCCCGCGGCCTCCATGCGAGCGAGCAACGGCGCGAGCGGCACTTCGACGTCCTCGTATACGCGCATCTGTGCGCGCTCTTCGAGCTGCCCGCGCAATTTCTCGAGCATCCGCAGCGTCGCATCCGCATGCGCGGCAGCGTCCTCGCTCGGCGCTGCGTCCAAATGTTCTGCAGCCGCCTCAACGATGTTCGCGAACGTGCGCGACGGGTTGAGCAGATTTGCGGCGAGCATCGCATCGTCGGAGAAGTCCGTGAAGTTTATGCCTTGATCGTGCAACGCGTGCGTGACGCGCTTTGCGTCGTACGCGACGACGTGCTTCGCACCGCCAATCATTCGTTCGAGTCCCGCGCGAACCGGTTCGTGTGCGAGGGCCGCCGCGCCAAAGGAAATCCCGGTTCCGATCGTACCGCTCACGCCGATCTCTCCATCGCGCACGGCCAGCGCAACGCGTTCGCTCTGCGCCAGAGCGCTCAGCTCCTCGCCCAAACGCATGAATTCGGGCGGATCGACTGACGCGACGTACGTGCGGTAGGAACCGTCGAGCTTCGCATCGCCGGCAAAAAGCGGCAAGCCGTCGACCGGCGCTTTCAGCCGCGAGAGCAACGTCTTGAATTCGAGCTGCGCGTAGAGCGGATAGAGCGCAGCGTCGCTCGGCGTCTCGTAATAGTTTTCCCAATCGACGTGGATGTCGAGGTCGCGGCGTACCACTGAAACGTCGCGACAGATCCGCGCTTGTTCTCCGTATGTCTCAACGAGACTCTGCAGTTTCGGGCTGCCCGCGAGCGATGGATCGGCGACCAGCGCATCGAGCGAACCGGCGGCCTTGATCAGCTTGATCGCCGTTTTCTCGCCGACGCCGGGAATGCCGGGCAGATTGTCGGACGGATCACCTTTGAGCCCGCGATAGTCGGCCAGCTGCGACGGCTCGAGTTCGAAACGCTCGTACACCGCCGCCGGATCGTAGCGGCCGAGGTCGGTGATGCCGCGGCGCGTCGTGAGCACCGTCGTGCGATTGTCGACGACTTGCAAGAGATCGAGATCGCCGGTCACGACCAGCGTTTCTTGACCCGCCGTCTCGGCTTTGCAAGCCAGCGTAGCGATGATGTCGTCGGCTTCTTGTCCTTCGATCTCGACGATCGGAATGTGGTGGACGGCGAGCACGTCGCGCACCAGCGCGAATTGGCTACGCAGATCGTCGGGCATTGCATCGCGCTGCGCCTTGTAATCTTTGTAGAGCTGCACGCGCGCGGCTGGAAGACCTTTGTCGAACGCGGCGATAACGTGCGTCGGCTTCTCGTCGTTGATCAGCTTGTTCAACATCATCGTGAAACCGTATACCGCGTTGATCGGCACGCCTTTGACCGTCGTGAGCGGAGGCAATGCGAAGAAGGCTCGATAAACCAGGCCATAGGTATCGAGCAGCATCAAGCGGTTGCCCGCGCGTTTTTTCGGCATTACTGCACGGTAATCGGCGCGGAAGCCGAGACGACCCTCCCGTCGTCGTCAATCGTGAGGATCGACAGCGTGTAACGCCCGCGCACGAGCGGCATCGCAACCGGAATTCCCGTTCCGTCCATCGGGACCAGCGTCCACGAGACCGCCTCGGTGTCGGCTTGTTCGAGCGAAAGATTTTCGGGGGGTGACGAACGCCGCTCGAATCCGATCACTTGCGCGTGCTCGCCGGTCGAATCGACCCACGGATGCCACGTGCGACCGTCCGGGGCACTCACCTGCGTCGCAGCCAAGCCGACAGCGAGCAGCTCCGGCGCCGATTCGAATTGCGCACCACCGGATGGAGCGCCGCGACTAAGGCGCACGACGGCCATTCCGGTGCCCGGCGATACGCCTTGCAACGCGAAGCTCGCGGTGGCGCCCGGCGCAAGTGTGGCTGATGGAAGCGCAATGCTCGCGCTCATCGGGCGACCGGGCGCGTCGAGGACCAACGGGACGCTGCTCCATTGAATTGCACCGTCGCGAACGAACGCAGCGCCGACACGTAAATCGCCCAAAGCGTCCGCGATGCGAATCGATGCGGTAGCATGTCCGTCGCGAACCGGCGCTACGGCCGTCTGCGTTCCGGTCGCGCTCTCGATCGTTAGCAGCGCGTCACCCTTTGCGTCCGGAAGCGCGGCGTCGATACGAACGTCATCACCTGAATGGTACACGTCGCGATCGAGATCGATGCGCACGCCCGAACTTCCGGTTAAGCTCGTGTCTTGCGTCGCCTGCGGAACGATGTCGACCTGTCCGGCGTCCATCGCCTTCGCCCCGCGCATGTCGAGTTCCGCAACGACGAGATTCGTGCCGAGCGGTGGCGCGGTAAACGTTCCGTGCGCATGTCCGTCGGCATCCAGCGTCAGCGTCTGCTGCTGAATCGATGGACCGTGCTGCAGTTCTACCGTTACCTGCGCACCGGGAAGGCGCTTTCCGTCCGCAACGTCGTCCGCATAGACGTCGAAGTTTACCGGCGTTCCCAACGTCTGTTCGTCACGATCGAGTTGCAGGCGCACCGTCGCGCGCGCCGTCGGTACGACGATTTGCGTAACTGCGCTCGCACCACCCGAATCGACGCGCACGCCGTACGTGGAAGCGAGTCCATCGGTAGGATGCGGAATCAGCAAGGTGGCGCGTCCGTCGGCACCGGTCGTGACGGTTTGGTCGAGCCAGGGCGAGGTTCCCCACGGCGTAACCATCGGCGCGTATCCTACGTACACGTGCGGCGATCGCACGATACGAACGCGAACCGGGACGCCGCCACGAGATGAAACGATGGTTACGGGTACATCGACGCCGGAATTGCACGGACCGTCGCATCCGCTTGCAACTTCGAGCGACAGGCCGTTCGCGTCGGCGTCCACGTGCACGGTTGCGCCGCCAACGCCGTCTCCAACTTGCGCGAGCACAGCGTAATCGCCCGCAGTCGCGTTCGCCGGAATGGGAAGATCCGCGCCAAACGCACCCGA
>JASHZC010000018.1 GCA_030042755.1 Vulcanimicrobiota bacterium
AGCACGCCTTCGAGATGAACGATGACGTGATGCGCAAACATATCGAACTTTACGTCAACGACTACAGCGACGACGTGGGAGCCGAAGGAATCGCCGCCGTGCGCGAACTCTTCGCGCGAGCGCGTTCAGCTGGGATTCTGGAGGCCGATGCAACGCCGCGCTTTTCTCGCTAGCACCGCAGCCGCTTTCGCCTTACCAACGGCCCTCCGTGCCGCATCGTTGCCGCGAGCGAACGTCACGCTTGGCAACGAGATCTTCTTGGAATCGACGTGGCGAGAGCTGAACGGCCGCCGCGTCGGCGTCATCACCAATCAGACCGGCGTGACCTCGCGCTTGCAAACGCTGGTCGACGCCATCCGGCGCAATCCGGCGATTCCGCTCAACGCGATCTACGCACCCGAGCACGGCTTTCGTGGTGACCGGACCGCCGGTGCATATGTTGCGTCGTACGTCGATTCCGAAACAAGACTTCCCGTCTACAGCCTGTACGGCCCAACCAGACATCCGAGTGCCGAGATGTTGCACGATGTCGATGTGTTGCTCTTCGACATCCAAGACGTCGGATCGCGCGCGTATACCTTCATCTCCACGATGGCGTATGCGATGCAGAGCGCGGCTCAATACGACAAGGAGATTTGGGTGCTCGACCGACCCAACCCGGTTGGAGGCGAGATCGTCGAAGGTCCGGTGCTTGAACCCGACGAGGAATCGTTTATCGGACTCTATCCGATTGCGATGCGGCACGGAATGACGGTCGGCGAATTGGCGCACCTCTTCAACGAGCATTTCGGAATCGGCGCGAAGCTACGCGTGATCGCGATGCGCGACTACAAACGCTCGATGATCTGGCCCGATACGGGATTGCAATGGGTGCAAAGCTCGCCGAACATTCCGACATGGCAGACCACGTTTCCGTACCTCTGCACGGGTCTGATCGATTCCGCCGGCATCAACGGGGGCGTCGGAACGACCAAGCCCTTCTTCTATGCGGGCGGCGATGGCCTCGACGGCGTCGCGCTTGCCGACCGATTGAACGCACGCGATCTGGGCGGCGTATGGTTCCGCCCGGCGTCGTGGTCGCCGATCGCCGGTTTTTGGAAAGACAAAGAACTGAGCGGGGTCGAGTTGATGATCTTCGATCCGCGAGCATTCCTTGCCATACGCAGCGCTCTTGAAATTCTGTGTACCGTGCGTGACATCGCTCCGAAACAGATCGATATCCGCGAACCGTCCGGCGTCGATCGCGATTGGGGAACGACCTCGCTGCGCACTGGGCTGCTCGCGGGGAAAAGTCCGCAAGAAATCAGCGATCCGTGGCAAGAACGCCTCGACGCATTCAAGACGTTACGTTCGCAGTATTTGCTGTACTAGGCCGCGTCTCGATCTACCGAGCGGAGCGCGTGTACTTTGTCATCCTGAGCGGAGCGCGTGTACTTTGTCATCCTGAGCGGAGCGCCGAAGGCGCGTAGTCGAAGGACGCTCGCGCTTTGGTGCTCGTCCTTCGACTGCGCTCGCTACGCGAGCTCCGCTCAGGATGACACGTGGCGCGAGCTGCGCGAATTAGGCTGCTACACCCGGTATTTCGTCGACGCGATTGATAATGCGCAGCGCACTCGCGAGCGGGAGCGCCCGTAGCTTCGACATGACGCGATCCTCGAGAGCAACGCACGTGACGCGCGCTTCGAGCTCCGATGCGCGGCGCAGCAGCCCCAGCAGCGCCGCGATCGTCGCTTCCTCGAGATTGGGGAACGTATCCATGACGATGACGATGTTCTTACGGCCGACGCTTACGAAGCGCTCGACTTGTAAGACCAACGCGGCTTCGAGCGATTCGCTCCCGCGTGCATGCCCCGTGACAAACGCGAGGTTATGCTGTGTCATCGTGACTGCATCATACGATGCGCGTCCCCACTGCGGCATTAGCCACCTGGTAAATTGTTGCGGCGACGGACTATACAAGAGCCGAGCGTCTATCGTATAGTTGGGCATGGCTCGAACGCTCCTGAACTCCCGCTACGATCGCGACGCCTGCGGCGTTGGCTTCGTTGCGGCGCTCGACGCGCAACCCCGACGCGAGGTCGTCGACCGCGCGCTTGTCGCGCTAGGGCGGCTTGGCCATCGCGGCGCGGTGGCCGCGGACGGGCGGAGCAGCGACGGCGTTGGTCTTCTCACGCAGTTGCCGCGCGAGTTCTTCCTCAAGCAGTCTGAACGAGCGCTCGCGCCGGGTGCGTCGCTTGCGGTAGCGATGCTCTTTCTCACCGACGACGCCGACGAGGAATCAGCAGCCTTCGAACGACTTTCGAGCAAGCATGGATTCGTAGAGATTACCTGGCGCGACGTACCGATTGATGCGTCGCTCCTCGGCCCCAAAGCTCGAGATGGACTCCCAACGATACGGCAGGCGCTGCTGACAACAGCAGCACCCGCGGGGCAACCATCCAGCAGCGGCGCCGATGACATCGAGCGCCGTTGTTCTTTATTACGAAAAGCGTTCGAGCGTGAGACCAGCGCCTACGTCTGCTCGCTTTCGACCAGCACCATCGTCTACAAGGCGCTGTGCGCGAGTGGAGATCTCGCGGCGTTCTATCCCGATCTGTCGGATCCGTCGTACGCATGCGCCTTCGCCGTCTTTCACCAGCGTTACGCGACGAACGTCCTGCCGCGTTGGTCGTTGGCCCAGCCGTTTCGCTTGCTCGCGCACAACGGCGAGATCAACACGATCTGGGGAAATCGCGCGCGGATGGAAGCGCGGCGCTCGACGCTTCCCGCCGAATTCGAGCCGCTGCTGACGCCGGGTGTTTCCGATTCAGCAAGCCTCGATGAGATCGCCGAGCTGCTCTCGCGTCACGGGCGCACGGTCTGCGAGTCGCTGCGCATGCTGATGCCGCCCGTCGCGAGTGCGATCGAGTCGCTCTTTCACCGCTATCACGCCGATGTCGTCGAAGCCTGGGACGGACCGGCTGCGGTTGCCTTTGCCGACGGCCGATACGTTGGAGCGGCACTCGACCGCAACGGCCTTCGGCCGTGCCGCTACACGGTTGACGATCGTTTGATCGTGGCCGGCTCCGAGGTCGGCATCGCCGATTTCGACCCCGAACGCGTCGTGCGCAGCGGCCGGCTCGGACCGGGTGAGATGATTGCCCTCGATCTGCGCAAAGGTCGCATCCTCTTCGATTCGGACCTCGCGCGAGAATTCGACGTTGCGACACCGTATCGCGATTTGATCGACGACGTAACGCTCGAGCCGTTGGCCGTCGAACCCAGCGATGCGGCAACGCTCGCCGGATTGCAGCGAAGCTTCGGCTACACGCGCGAGGATGTCAAGATGATCCTCGAGCCGATGGCGGCCGACGGCAAAGAACCGCTGTGGTCGATGGGTGACGACACGCCGCTTGCTCCGCTCGCACGGTCGCCGCGTCCATTCTACGCTTATTTTCGTCAGCGATTCTCGCAGGTAACCAATCCGCCGATCGACCCGCTGCGGGAGGCCTGCGTGTTTTCGCTGCGCACGCGGCTCGGCCCGTGGCCGCACCTGCTCGACAAACGCGCGCCGTTGCCGGGCATCACGCTTGCATCGCCGATTCTCTCGCTCGGTCAAATCGCCGCGCTGGCTACCAACGCGCACGCTCGCAGCGACGATCTTCCGCTGTCGCGTATCGAGTGCACGATGATCGGCTCCGAAACGCTGCACGATGCACTCGAACGAATCTGCAACCTCGCGGTAAATAGCGTGCGCCGCGACGGAGCGAAGATTCTGCTGCTCAGCGATCGCAATGCGTCGTCGCAAACGCCGCCGATTCCAATGGCAATGGCGGTCGGCGCGATTCACCGGTCGCTGGTGGAGTGGGGCGCGCGAACCGACGTCGGCCTCGCCGTCGAGGCCGGCGATTGCCGCGACGTGCATCACGTAGCGGTGCTGATCGGTTACGGCGCCGGCGCGGTTTGCCCGTGGCTCGCTCTGGAGTCCGCTCGCAACGTTGCCGGTGAGGCTGGAGAGACGCACGCGATCGCCGCGTTCGATCGCGGTATCGCCAAAATCATGTCGAAGTGCGGCATCTCGGTCCTCGACAGCTATCGCGGCGCTCAGCTTTTCGACATCATCGGTTTGCACGAATCGGTCGCAGACCGGTGCTTCAACGGATCGCCTTCGCCGCTTTCGGGTCGCACCTTCGCGCAACTGGAAGCCGACCTGCGCAACGCGTGGGCGCCGCACTCAAACGGAAACGGCGACGTCACGTTGCCCGATTACGGATGGATTCGTTTTCGCGGCGATGCGCAAGCCGAAATTCATGGCTGGCAACCGCCCACGATTCGCGTGCTGCAGAGTGCGTCGGGCGCGGCGCGCGGCGCGATCGCTACGGATTTGCCCGCAGCGTGGACCGCGTACACGCAAGC
>JASHZC010000197.1 GCA_030042755.1 Vulcanimicrobiota bacterium
GCTCGCAGACGTGTAGAGGCCACGTACCAAAAGAAAAAACCTCCGCACGAACGGGTTGCCGGCGATTCCGGCTTATGCAAGACCGTCAATCAGTCGGGTCTCGCAACGGCCTTCCACCCTTCGTGCGAGGTAGTCCAGGCCGCAAACAACAGTCATCGACTGCCGCTCATTTTCAATTTCGGCACACCTAGCCGAAACATTAACGCTAGAATTGCATTTGGCTGATCTCGGTGTAGGCTTGGAGTATCTTGTTGCGCACCGAGAGTGCCATTTGCATCGAGAGCCCGGCCTCTTCGACGGCTTTGACGGTACCCTCGAGGTCGTTCGTCTTCCCCATCGCCAAGTCGGTCGATTTTTGCTCGGCGGTGATCATCTGGTCGTTGACGTGAGAGAGCATTCCGGAGAGCGTGTCTTTGAACGAGACGCCGCCGGATCCGGCGACGCCGCCATCGTCGGGAAGAGGTTCGGACTGCGGCGCCTGCGGGCTGATATCCGGAACGAACGTGCCCGGTGATACCTTACTGATGGCCGCGCCGTAGTTGTTGATGTCCATCGTTCTTCCTCTCCTCAGCTCTTGAGTAGAGATAGGTCGGATGCGCCCATGTTCTGCGATGCGGTGATCGCGGCGACATTGGCCTGATACGCACGCGAGGCGGCCATCAGATCGACCATCTCCTTGACGATCTCGACGTTGGGATAGTGAACGTAGCCACGCGCGTCCGCTTCCGGATTGCCCGGATCGAAGACGAGGCGATCGGGGCTGGGATCGTTGACGATGCCGACGGCTTGTACGCCTTCCACGCTGGCCGGCGCGGAACTAGAGTCCGGATTGGGCGGCGCGAACGGATCATTCGCATCGAAATCTGAGGCAAAATCCGACGTTGGCGTCGGCGTCGCGTCCCCGCCCGGCGCATCGGACGTGCCCGGAGCCGCCGGCTTCTGCGCAAAGATCACCAGCTGCCGTTTGAAAGCGCCGCCTTGGGGCGTGCGCGTCGTGTTGGCGTTGGCGATATTGTTCGCGATCACGTCCATCGCGAGCCGTTCTGCCGAAAGACCGGACGAACTGATCTCTACCGAATCGTAGTATCCCATTAGGACGGTTGCTCCGTGATCGCTTCCCGAAGAAACTTGTACTGCTCTTGCAAGAGCTGCGACATCGTCTGCTGATAGCTCGTGTTTTCCGAGAGCTCGGACATCTGCTGATCGATGTCGACGTTGGATCCGTCGACGCGCATCTGGGTGGTGTAATCGACGGCCGGCTGCGGATCGTAGGGTTGCCCGGCGGTTCCGTCGCCGATCGCGAACTGGCGATCGTCGTCGGTGGTCATCGCCAGCTCGTCGGGGTCCGGCGGCGTCGCGAGGCTATCGGCCAACGCCGTTTTGAAATCGACCGACGAGCTACGGAAGTTCGGGGTGTTGACGTTGGCGATGTTGCTCGCGATCTGATCGTGCTCGAGCTTCGCGCCTTTGACCGCCTGATTGAGAAGCGTCGTCGCTTGCCCAAGCGGAAGTATGCTGAAATCAGCCATCCCTTCCGTTATCGTCCGGTTAAGCGGAGAACTGAGCGGCGTGAAGCCTCGCGTAGTAGCCGTTGAGCGCAATCAGGGCTTCGTGCGTTCCCACCTCGAGGACGCGACCACCTTCGATGTACAAGATCGTCGTCGCGCGGCGGATCGTTGAAAGGCGATGGGCGATGATTACCGTCGTGCGTCCGGGAAGAAGCCGATCGAGCGCGGCCTCGATCAGCGCCTCGGAATGCGAGTCGAGCGCGCTCGTTGCTTCGTCTAATATGAGGATGCGCGGATCCCGCAGTATGGCCCGCGCGATCGCGATGCGCTGCCTCTCGCCGCCGGAGAGCCGGAACCCGCGCTCTCCCACTTCGGTGCGGTAGCCCTGCGGGAGCCCCTGCACGAACTCGTCGGCGTTCGCCTCGATTGCCGCTTGCCGAACTTCCGCGTCGGTCGCGTCGAGCCGCCCGTAGCGAATGTTCTCGGAGATGGACGCGCGGAAGAGTTGCGGATCTTGCGGCACGATTGCGATCTGGTCGCGCAAGTCACCGAGCCTCACACCTGAGATGTCGATCCCGTCGACCAAGAGGCGGCCGCGCTGCGGATTGTAGAATCGCGGGATGAGATTGACGAGCGTGGTTTTACCTGCGCCCGAGGGGCCGACCAACGCGATGATCTCGCCTTCGTCGATCGTCACGCGAACGTCGGCGAGCGCGGGCGGTTCCGATTCGTTCGAATCGTACCAAAACCACACGTTCTCGAATTCGATCCGGCCGGCTATGCGCGGCATCGGTGCCGGATCGGCTACGGCCTCTTCTTCCAACGGCAGATCGAGCAATTCGTAGGCACGGCCGGTTGAAACGACCGCCTTGCTGAGATCGCCGACGAACGCCGCCATGCGATTCATCGGATTCACCAGATTGACCACCAGCAGCCAATAGGTCAGCAGCGATCCGCTGCTGAGATGGCCGACCAACACCTCGCGGACGGAGAGCCAAATGATCACGATGACGCCGCACGAGAGAATTGACGAAATGACGACCGGCTGCATGTAGATGAACTGGTTCACCTTCATGAACGCGCCGAAGTAGTCTTCGTTGCGATTTCGGAAGCGCCGCGATTCGTAGGCTTCGCGACCGAAGGACTTCACGATGCGTTGCGCTTGCAAGACTTCGGTCAGCGTTGACGACATGTCGGCGATTCGGCTCTGCGAGCGCGACATGCTCGACGAAATCAGCTTTTGAAAACGCGAGACCGCGAGCGACATCAGCGGTGCGATGACGACGAGCACGAGCGTGAGGAGCCAGTCGACCCAAATCATTGCCGAGAGCGAGCTGATGAAGGTGAGCAACGCGTTGATCAGCTGTGGAAGCGAAACGCTGACCGCGTCGCTCATGACCTGCAGGTCGCTGTTGAATCGAGCGATCAGTTCACCCGGACGCCAGCGATCGAAGCTCTCGAGCGGCAGGCGGAGCAGCCGCTCGTAGAGTGATTGGCGCAAGCCGGCGAGGAACCGTTGGCCGCACCAAGTCGTGATGTAATTGGTTCCGTACGTGGCGAAATTGGAGAGCACCAGCGAAATATAGGTCGCGGTCAGCGCAAGATAGAGGACGCGCAAATCCGGCTGCTGGTGACTTGCCGGTATGGTCGCCGGCTTGATGACGTGATCCATGATGGCGCCAAGCGCCCACGGACCCACCAGGACGAGAAGGCTGTTGACGGCGCCCAGGCCGATCGCCACAAGGAGGCGGGGGTAATACGGGCGGCCCTCTCGTGCCAGGCGCGCAACCGTCGAAGCTTGCGTCATCGCAAGGAGATCAACTTGCCGCCCGCTGCGGATGAAACCTGCCCGCACGCGGCGCAGTAGATGCAAGCGTGTAGGAACGGAGCAAGAAAAAGCGATTCATATGGACTGTTACTTCCACTCGAACGTTCCGTCGATAGCGCCTTGCGCGCATTGCGGAAAGCCCATCTGCGCCACCTGTCGCGACGAGCGGGGCAGCTGTCCAAGCTGCAGGCTCGCGGAAAAAATCGACGCGACTACCGGAGAGCGCAAGCAGATTTACGGTCAAGTACCGCCGCGATCGCAGCAGGTCCCGCCGCAATCGGCGCCACCGGTGTCCGCACCCTCGGCCTATGTGACGACCATCTCGAACGACCCGATCGAGACGCGGGCCTTGGCAGCGCTCGGCTATCCGCTTTGGCCGCTCGCGCTGCTCGCACTGCTCGACTCGAAACGCTCGAAGTACATCCGGCGCCAAGCGCTTCAGGCGTTGGGTTTCAACGTCGGGTTCGCCGCGTTTTGGGGTTTGCTCGAGTTGACGACGTTCATTCCGGTACTCGGCTGGTCGTCGAGTTTCGTGCTCTTGATGCTTTTGCCGCTGTTCCTCGTTTGCAGCGTCTTCTTCGGGATCAAGACGCTCCAGGGCGAAGACGTTCGCGTCCCGGTGATCAGCGATTGGCTCGACGATCGGTTGCCGGCGCGTCCTTGACCGCATAGTGCGGGCTGACCTATTAACGACAGAACGTTGTCGACACGAGCAAACGATTGTGCACGAATTCGAATATGGGCTTAGGTAGCGCGCTGTCGCCGATTTTGAGTTGTCGCAGATAGCTTCTTGTTGCCTGCGCGGCAGCGCTTGTCGACGCATCGACGATGCGCAAAGAAGCGAAGTCTCCCTGGTTTACTTGAGCGGGCACGAAAACCGAATATTGTCCCGCGCGGTAGCTCATAACAAGGTTGGGTTGGAACCAAATCGCCGAGTTCTTGAGAAAATAGAACCAGCCTATTGGTTCGCCGCCATCTCGAGCCGTCAACACTTCGATTTGCCGGATCTCGTTGTCAACCGTGTCTCCTTTGCCGCCTATCCATCCCCCTAGGGACCTGGGGCTGTCACAGCCAGGTCGCTGAGCTTTGGCATCGACTGCAGACGAGGCAAAAGTCAGTATTGTGAGTAGGATGCCCAGTTTGAATGCTATCCGTCCCATGCGTCCTTTCCGTTCCGCCTAGCCAACATACGCGCGATAGCGCTCGAGGAATGCGCGCGCTTCGTGCTCGTGATCGAGGATGGGCCGTACATACGAGTCGTGCGCGAATAGCTCGAGCGCAAGCTGCGCATCGCTGCGAGCACCCGCGCTCCACGCGCTCACCGGAAGTGCAGCCAGCTCCGAAACCCACCGTTTGACGTAGGCGCCGCTCGGATCGTAGCGGCGGCGCTGCTTTTCCGGATTGTAGATGCGCGGATATTGCGCCATATCCGCGCCAACGCCCGCGATCCACTGCCAGTTTCCGTTCGCAAGAGCGGGATCGTCTTCGATCAGCCAGCGATCCCACTCGTCGCGTCCGACGCGCCAGTCTACACCCAAGTCGAAACAAAGAAACGATGCGGCGACGGCGCGTACGTGCGGGTGCATCCAGCCGGTTTCATGCAGCTGACGAATGCCCGCGTCGACGAGCGGAAATCCGGTCGCTCCATCACGCCAGCGTTGCAGCGCCGGATGCGAGCGCGCGAATGGAAAGCCACGCATCCTCGTTTGCAACGCCGCGTCGTCGTTGCCGCTATAGAACGTGCCGAGTTGCAAGAAGAAATCGCGCATCGCGAGGGATCGAAGAAAGAGCCGCAATGACGCGCGCTCTTCCGCGAGCAAAAACGGATCGTCCATGCGTTCGAGCGTTGCGCGCACGATGCTACGAGCGGCGATCGCTCCGAATGAAAGATGAGCCGAGAGATGCGACGTTCGTTCGTCGCTTGGAACGTTCATGGCGATCGAATATCGCAGCGCCGGCCCGGCGAGAAATCGCGTGAGCGTCGCGCGCGCGGCCGCAGGCCCGGCGTCGAACGACCAATCCGCTCCGCCAAATTCGCGAGCTGACGGCAGCGGTTCGCTTTCCACGTCAGTCGAGGCAAAACGCACGAGCAACGGCACGTCGAATGAAGCGGGCCGAAGCGCACGCCACACGTCGAAGTACGGCGCGAATGCTCGATACCCGTCACCGCCGCTCGGACGCGCGCTTGCCGTCTCCTCGGGAGCGATCGCCGGAGCGTCGTGAACGACAGCGGCGCGAAGCCCCGCTTCCTCGAGCTCGGATTGCACGCGAGCGTCCGCAGCAATTCCAGCTCCGTCGTAACTCGCGCTCCAAGCAACGCCGTCTGCAGAGCAGGCGCGCGCAAGGCGCTTGAGCGTTGCGCCGAGCGCGCCACGTCGCACGATCATGCGCGAGCCGCGTTCGCGGAGCGCAGTGTCGAGCGAAGCGACGGCAGCACAGAAAAATGCCGCGCGTCGAGGCGAACGCTCGAGCCGCGCTTCCATCGCGCGATCGATGACCAAAACCGGCAACACCTCGCCGTGCGACGCAGCTTCGGCCAAGCCGGCGTGATCGTCGATGCGCAAATCGTGCGTGAACCGGTAGATGAAGGACGCCATGTCTTACAGGGTCTTCACATATTCGGCGATATCGGCGACGTCACGTTCCGAAAGCGTTCCGGGATAGAGTTTTGGCATCGGCGGATCGGGAGCTTCGATCGCTTGTACGATCTCCGCGAGCGACTTGCGGTGCCCTTCACCGGTGAGAGGTCGACCGATTCTCATCTCGCCCGCCGACGATCCGTGGCAAACAAGGCAATTCTTCTCAAAGAGTTCGGCTCCACGGCTGCGAGCGAGCTGTGCTTGCGTCCGCTCCCGATGCGAACACCCGGCGACTGGGAATAGCCCGATAAGAATCGCGAG
>JASHZC010000198.1 GCA_030042755.1 Vulcanimicrobiota bacterium
ATGCTGACCTGCGGCAAAGGCCAGCGCGTCGGCATCTTTGCCGGTTCGGGCGTCGGAAAGTCGACGATTCTCGGTATGATCGCACGCAATACGTCGGCCGACGTCAACGTCATTGCGTTGGTCGGCGAGCGCGGCAAGGAAGTTCGCGATTTCATCGAGCGCGACTTGGGCGAAGAGGGCCTGCGCCGCAGCGTCGTCGTCGTATCGACGAGCGATCAACCCGCGCTCGTCCGTATCAAGGCGGCGTTCGTCGCCATGACGATCGCGGAATACTTCCGCGATCAGGGCCTCGACGTCATGTTCATGATGGATTCGGTCACCCGTTTTGCTATGGCTCAGCGCGAAGTCGGGCTCGCAATAGGGGAGCCTACGACGACGCGCGGCTACACGCCCTCGGTCTTCGCGATGCTCCCCAAGCTGCTCGAACGCGCTGGAACGTCGGAGCGCGGAACCATTACCGGGCTGTTCTCCGTGCTGGTTGACGGCGACGACATGAACGAACCGGTTTCAGATTCCGTTCGTTCGATTCTCGATGGACACATCGTGCTCTCGCGCCAACTCGCCGCTGCCAATCATTATCCGGCGATCGACATCCTGCAAAGCGTCAGTCGCGTTATGCCCGATGTCGTCGACGCAAATCAATACTCCGCCGCGTCCGCAGTGCGCGACGTGCTCGCCACGTACAAAGACGCAGAGGATCTGATCAACATCGGCGCCTACGTCCCCGGCAGCAACCCGCGCGTCGACCTTGCGCTTTCGAAGATCGAAGGCATCCGTCATTTCTTGCGTCAGGGCATTTATGAATCCAGTTCGTACGAGCAGACGCTCGCGAAGCTCATGAGCGTGACGTGAAAAAGTTCGCCTTCGGATTGCAGCCCGTCCTCGATCACCGCAAACGTCTCGAAGACGAAAAGCAACTCGTCGTCGCCGAGCGCAAACGCGCGTTGGACGACGCGCAGCACGAGCTGGACCGTTTGAACGGCGAATTCCGCCTGCACGCCGAGATGCTCCGGACACGCCACTCCAAGCTCGAGACCGGCGAGCTTCAAAGCCTTTACGCCCACTTGCAGTTTCTCGACCGCTGTACCGTGGCGCAAATTCGCATCGTCGCAGAGCGTCGCGTATCGCTCGATCGGGCACGCGCGGATTTGCTCGAAGCCAGCAAAGAGAAAAAGATCGTCGAGAAGCTCAAAGAACGCCGCCGCGAGGCGTTCGTCATTGAAGAACAACGGGTCGAGCAAAAGGAACTCGACGACGGAAACGCGCGCCACTACGCGCGCACGCATGTAGGAGGTACGCCGTGATCGTCACTCGCCGCAGGCGCAAGCCGTTTCCCTGGAGACGTCTTATCCTTCCCGTCATCGCTGTTGGCCTGGTGATCTTTGCGTTCAGTTGGACACCGTCACGTAACGTGATCGCGAGCGGCCCCATGGCGCCGGTGTGGGAGTCGACGAGCACGACGTTCAACCAGGTCGCGGCGCCGTTTCATTTCGCGGCGCAGAATCAGCTTCTGACCGATCGCAACCGTCAGATCGAACAACTTCAGACGCAGATCGCGAGCCTCCAGGCGCAAGGCGCTGCAAAAGACAAACAGATTTCGGCACTGAACGATCAAATCGCTCAACTGCAGACGCAGGCGGCCAACGCTCGTACCGATACGTCCGCCGTCGCGCCTGCGCCGGCGGCGAGCGCGGCCGCGGCGGCCGGAGATTTGGCATCCGGAGCAACGCAAGACATGCGGCGCACTGCAAATTACTGGGCGAGCATGGATCCGGAAAACGCCGCGAAAGTCGTCCAGCGCCTGCCGGTCGGCTACGTCGCGCGAATTTTTGCGTTGATGTCGGCCGATGCCGCCGGAGCGATCTTAGATGCGTTACCCTCGGCCTACGCTGCGCGACTGACGCAGGAGAATCCCGAACTCAAGCGGTAGTCGGCGCGTCTCGTGATCGTACGCACGCTGACGCTGCCTGCCGACGTTCTCACACCGATCGGCGCGTATCTCGCGCTCGCTCGTCCAGGCGAGTCGTGTTTGCTCGAAAGTGTCGAGCACGGCGGTAAGATCTCGCGTTACTCGTTTCTCGGCGTTGACTATTTGGGCGCCGAATCGTTCGATGCGGACGCAGATATGCTCGACCGGGTTCGAGCATTCGTTTCGGCGTACCGCCCGCATGAGGACCCGACTGGCCTCGGCGGA
Source organism: Vulcanimicrobiota bacterium (assembly GCA_030042755.1). The sequence goes on from JASHZC010000198.1 coordinate 2,195, forward strand.
GCACTGGTTGCCTTCGCGTATGATGCTGCTCGCCCGTTCGCCCATCTTCGCGAGCGCGTGCCGGACGTTCCAGTGATTCCGGCAGCCTACGTCGCCGTGCCGGCGACGTGGCTGATCTTCGATCACTTGACGCACTCGCTAACCCTGTGGGGCTGCGGCGATGATGAGGCTGCAGTCGACCGTCGGCTGCACGCGTACGTCACGCGCGTCTTCTCCGCAGCTCCGCGGCAGCTCGGCGCGGTGCAGGCACGCGGGACGCCGACCGCATCGATGGATAAGACCTCGTACCTCGAGCGCGTTGCGCGGGTGAAGCGTCACATCTACGACGGCGACGTTTATCAGCTGCAGATTGGTATCCGTTTCGGTGCCGGCCTCGACGGCGAACCTTTCGATCTCTATCGCGCGCTCCGACGCCGCAACCCATCGCCGTACATGTTCTATGTCGACACCCCCTACGGCACGCTGCTCGGCGCATCGCCTGAATTTCTCGTGCGGCTCGAAGGCCGAAAGGCGCGAATACGCCCGCTCGCCGGCACGCGATCGCGAGGAGCGACCGAGGAAGAAGATGCCGCGGTAGCGCGCGAGCTGCTCTCGAACGAAAAGGAGCGCGCCGAACACGTGATGCTCGTCGATCTGGGACGCAACGACCTTGGAATGGTGTGCGAATATGGGTCGGTAACCGTCGACGAACTTCTCCAGATCGAACGCTACAGTCACGTGATGCATATCGTTTCGGATCTAGCTGGAACGCTGCGCGCCGGCTGCGACGGTCTCGACCTCTTTCGCGCCGGCTTTCCGGCCGGCACGGTGACGGGAACGCCCAAAGTCCGCGCGATGCAGATCATCGATGAACTCGAACCGGTCACGCGGGGCTTCTACGCGGGCAGCGTCGGCCGCTGGGCCTGGAACGGCGACTTTGACTCGTGCATCACACTGCGCAGCATTCACGTGCAGGGTGGGCGAGCGTACTGGCAGGCCTCCGCCGGGATCGTGGCGGACAGCGAACCCCTCGCCGAGTATGAAGAAGTATTGCACAAGACGCGCATCGCGCGCGAAGTGCTCGGAGTTCCGTCATGAGCCGGCCGGTTCTTTTTGTCGACAATTACGACAGCTTTACGTATAACGTCGTCCACCTTCTGGCAGCGCAAGGTGCCCCGCCGGAGGTGGTTCTGAACGACGATCCACATCTCGAGCCCGCGCTCCTCGATCGATTCGGCATGCTCGTCGTTGGCCCGGGACCGGGCAACCCGTCGCAGCAGCCGCAGATGATGGGCGTGTTGCGAGCCGCGATCGATCGCGGGATGCCGGTATTTGGTGTCTGCCTCGGGCTGCAAGCGATCGGTGAGGCGCTCGGAGCGCGGGTCGTCCATGCACCGGCTCAGATGCACGGGAAGACCAGCCGCATCGAGCACGACGGTACCGGCGTTTTTGCCGGTCTGCCTACGCCGCTTACCGCTACCCGGTACCACTCGCTCTGCATCGACCCGGCCACGGTGCCCGAATCGATTCAGGTGACCGCCCGCAGCGCAGACGGGGTGATCCAGGGCATCGCGCACCGCGAGCTTCCGATACATGCCGTGCAGTTCCATCCCGAATCCGTGCTCAGCGAGCATGGCGGACAAATGCTGCGCTCCATGCTTTCCATCGCCAAGACAGCTACCGCAGTAAACGTCGGGTTTCGCCTCCTCGATCCAGGCTAAATACCGGCTGTCTTAAAGCCGACAAAACAATATGAGGGCGACCAGCTCTCTACTTTTGGCATTGGAAAGGAGGTGAATGAAGTAGGCATGATATCCATCTCATCGGCGTTACCGTCGACTACCGCTCGCGCGGGATCCGCGAAGAGCACGTCGCACGCAAGCGCAAAGGGAAAGCAGACCTTCGCAAGTCTCTTCGGAAAGAACGCGTTGCTCGCGGCAGCGAGTTCGCCTTCTCCCTCGACGACGAAGTCTGACCCGGTCGCGCAAGTGACGACACTTTTGCAAAGCGGAACGCCGATGGCAACGATCGTCGATCGCATCGCGCAGAGCGTCGGTTCGTCGGCAGCGCAACAACTGTCCGGCAAATACAACTCGAGCGACGTCGATCGGCTTCGTAACACCATCACGCAAAAGATCGCGAATGCGCTCTCGCCACC
>JASHZC010000199.1 GCA_030042755.1 Vulcanimicrobiota bacterium
TACCAGAGCTGGTTCTGACCTTCGTCACGCACGCCGACGTCAAACTTCAGTCTGTCCGACGGGTCGTATTGGAAACGAAGACCGCCGCCGTAATTCTGGAACTCGGTCTTGTTGTAGTTGATGCCCCAATCCGGAAGGCGCGTATCCGCAAGTCCGCTCGAGCAATCGAAGGTTCCAAGCTCGCAAAAATAACCGCCCGGCTGCCAATCGCTGAGTGAAATCGAGCCGGATGTCGGGGTCGACGGAATTTCGCTGAGGCCGCTAAAGCCTAGCACTCCGAGGAATCCGTCGGTCGGCGCCTCTGCGTCGAAGATCGGGTGCAGGATGTTGTACTGACCTTCGAACGTGACCGTGAGATTCGATCCGATCTGTTTCTCGAGGTCGGTGCTGATGCCGACCGTCGGTCCGCCGATCGTGTTCCACTGCGTTATGCCGGGAAGCCCCGATCCCCACGCGCCGAGCGTCACAGACGGATCGGACGTGGACGTGTATTCCCAGTTGTAGTAGCGCAGAGCCCAGTACGTTGTTGGGTTGAGCCGGTTGTCGTATTCGATCTTCAAGAAGCGCGTGCTGTTCGCGAAGTTTTCCTGTGGCGAGTTCGGCGAAAGTGCGTCCGACGGAACGCCCGGGGTAAGCGGCGTGAATGCCGCATACTGCGCGTTCGTCAATCCGGCGCCGAGCTCATTAAAGAATCCGACAAGCGGCGTAGCCGTTACCGGATCGTACGGATAGTAGTATGGCTGCACGAAGCTCTGATAGCCCTGAGAGAGCTGGTTCGAATACAGAATCTGCAGCGTTTCATGCTTGTTCTTCCCAAAGTTGTAGAAGAAGTTGTTCATGAACTGGTCGGTCGTTTGAAACGTCGACGCAAAGTAGTTTCCGTATTGATTGAGCGGCGTGTTGCTGTACCCGAAGTACGGGTTGAAGCGCTGTCCCGTGTACGAGAAGTACTCCGAGATGCTGCCGTCGGGCGTTGAGAAGCCGTAGCTGATCGCTGCTTGGTGATTGAAGTTCGGACCGCCGCTCTCCAAATCGACCGAGCCGCTTCCGGGACCGCTTCCACGCGGTGGAATGACGTTGATCACGCCGGATCCGACGCCGCCTTGGGTTGCGTCGCCGGCGCCTTCAACGACTTGAACGGAGCCGACGCCGTTCAGAAGGCCCTGTCCGCCGTTCATCGAGAGGAACGGCTCGCGGAAGGTAACGCCGTCCATCTGATAGCCGACTTCGGCCGCGGAGCCGCCGCGGATAGTCGGAACGCCGGAGTTCGTAATCGTAACGCCGGGGACGGACGTAAGAACGGTGTTTTCGTTGGTTGAGTTCGCCTTACCGGTCGCTTCGAGCATCTGTTGCGAATTGACGGTGTACGAGTCAATCGTTTGCGACGGTTGATAGGCGCTGGACGTGCTGCGTGACGTCACGCGAGCAATTGTTTCAAGTTGCTTCTGAAGAGCAACGGTGCCGATCGTATCGGTTTCGTCACCGAACACAATCACGCCAGGAATATTGACCGTTTCGTGATCTTTGGCTGAAACGGTGACCGTGTATGAGTCAACGTTCATACCGAGGATAGTAAAGAAGCCCTTGGAGTCAGTCGTTGCAGAATACGTGCCGCTCCCTGATTTTGCAACAATCTTCGCTCCGCTGATCGGAGCGTGAGTTGCGGCATCTGTAATCGTGCCGTTGAGGTTACCGAACTGCCCACCTGCTGCCAGGGCTGGACCGATCGAAAGTAACCCAAACACGACTGTGAGGGCGGCTGCCAAAATGCGAGAGTGCATTAAACCTCCACACTGCACAGTTGTTAACAGGCCCGCCGAGTAATCGCCGGGCTTGTTATCGTGTTTTTTAACAGGGGCTTAAGCCTTCCTTTGGATTTCCTGAAGGCTGTGAGAACCGGAGTCCGCTTGTTGGGCGGACCTAGCGTTCTCCGATGAATCCTCGATAGACGCGGATCAGCGTATCTTTTTGTTCGGGCGTGAGCCGTGGATCGAGCTTCACCGCCGACTCGACCGCATCACTTGCTTCTTTTCGAACGTCCTCGTCGAGCAATCCGGCTTGCGCGTAAAACGTCTCGGCCGACAAGTGCAGCGCTCCCGCAATTTGTTTGAGTACCTCGGCTGAGGGCTTGTAGAGTCCGCGCTCGACCTGACTGAGATAGGGGTTCGAGACCTTCGCGAGGTCGGCGAGCTGGCGCAACGACAGGTTCGCGAGTTCGCGCTGCGTGCGAATGAACTCGCCCAGGCCCTTAAGGTGGTCGCGATTGTTCATCATACGTTGGTTGCCTCGTGCTCCAATGAAGCGGTCAGGTCGAGTGGTTCGGACGTTTCGTTACGGACGTAGCGGCCCGGGGCCGGTTCGTCGCTCTCGGGCAGGGCATAGGGGGTGCGGCGCTGGCCGCCGTGGGCCTCGGCCCAGACAGACCAATCTTCCCACCAGCTGCCCTGGTGCTTATGCGAACGAGCGAGCCAGCCGTCGGGGTCTTCGCCGGGCTCGACCTCGTCCGCGGTCCAGTAGCTGGCCTTGGGGTTGCCCGGCGGATTGCAAATACCGGCAACGTGGCCCGAGTTCGTGCGCGTGTACTTCACGGGACCGCCCACGTATTGCGACGTTGCGTAGGTCGTGCGCCACGGCGCGATGTGATCGGCTTCGGCGCCGAGGACGTACATTGGGGTTTGAATGGCGCCCAAGTCGATCGGCACGCCGCCCAGCACGAACGCTTTGGGGATGACGAGCAAGTTGTGGAGGTAACACGAGCGCAAGTATTGCGAGTGCATTGCCGCCGGCATGCGCGTCGAATCGCCGTTCCATGCCAGGATGTCGAATGCCGGTGGTTTCTTCCCCATGTACCA
>JASHZC010000019.1 GCA_030042755.1 Vulcanimicrobiota bacterium
CTCGACGCAGCCGTCGCCCGATGGTTTGACCGAAGGATCGATTCCTTCAACGTGCTTCATAGTGTCGTGTTACGAGGTCGAGGGTCGATTCGCCCCCCGCTAGAAATACGCAGTATGAGTAAGAGAGACGACATTCGCGAGGCGATCGAAGCAGCCGACTCGACGGGCCTGGTCGCAAATGAAGAGCTGCTTGCAAATTTGGAGACATCGCTTCCCGTCCTTCGCGAGTCGTTTCCCGGCAGTGCTCTGCGCAAAGCGCTGCCGGAAAAGCATGGCGCGCACGAGTCGATCGATCGTTTGCAGGCCGAACTCGAAAAACCCGTTCCGAACCACGCCGCGCTCAAGCGGGAGGTAAACGCGTTACGCCCCGTGCGCGAACTCGAAGCGACGATCGCGAATTGGTGGGACAGTCCCATAACGCAACGCATCGTCGACGACTTGACGAGGATCGGTTTGTAGTTCGGCGCTACGTGCGCCTCAATTGGTCTTGTCGATGGGAACGTACGAACGCTCGCCGGTGGCGGGATCGTATTTGACTTCGGTGAGTTTTCCGGTGGTCGGATCGATGAAACGCTCTCCGGTTTCTTGCCACGTCTTCCGGCTGTTCCGGTAACCACGATAGCGCTGTTCGAAGAAAATACTACCGAGGATCACGGCTCCGAAGAAGCCGGGTAACACCGACGCGGGCCAGGCACGAGGGTCGGCAATAGCGTTCCAAATCGCGACGCCAAGTAACGCAGCGCCAATGGCCACGACGATCGTGCGAATCACGGTGAAACGGGCTCCACGATCACGGCCGTGCCGTACGCGACGATCTCACTCATAGCTTGGCCGAGTTCCGACGAGTCGAAGCGCATCATGATGACGGCGTTTGCTCCCATCGTCGTTGCGTTCGCCACCATGCGATCCGTAGCGTGCCGGCGCGCTTCTTCGAGCATCTGCGTGTATTCGGTAATTTCACCGCCTGCGAGGGATCGCAGACCGGCCATGATGTTCCCGCCCAGGCCGCGGCTGCGAACCACCAACCCGAAAGCCTGTCCCAGCGTCTTGACGGTGCGATATCCCGCGACATTTTCGGTCGTGGCGATGATCATGCAAACTCCTTCCGAAGCGTAGCTTCTTCGTCGTACTACTTCGAAGGCAGTTCGGAAGTAGCATCTTCCAGCCGTAGCGTTCGCATCCAAAAGTGCGTCAGCGTCTCGGCCATTTTGTCGACCGATGGCTTCTCCGTTGCGAGAACCCATTCGGCCAACAGGGCGACGGCTGCGCTCGATAGCCCGACGGCGACAAGGCGGCTGTCCAGGTCTTGCAAAACGCCGGTTGGCTCGAGCCACTCGGTCGCGCGCGTCAGCTGTCGAACGGAACGCTCGCGTACGTCGCGGCGATGTTTCTCGAGCTCCGGACTAATCCCCAAAGACTCGATCGCATAGATGCGCGCGCGCCGCGGATCCTCGGTAAAAAACGTGTAGTACGCACGGTTCGATGCGAGCACGCGCTCGTAGACGGGCGTTTCCGTTGCGCGCAAGCCTTCGCGCACGAGGTCGTATGCGCGTTCGGCCAGATCGTCGAAAATCGCGCGCAGCAGCAACTCGCGCGACGAGAACTCTTCGTAAAAGTGCCGCGCGGTTACGCCCGACGCATTGCAGATCATCGGAATGGTTGTTTTTTGAAATCCCTGGGTGCCGAACAGATCGAATGCGGCGCCGACCAAGCGCTCGCGCCGGTCTGCGCGTCGCTCGCGGAGGGATAGGCCGCCGTACATGCGTGACATGAAGGTGAAAGCGCGGATTCGACAAACCGCCTTGTCACATCTTTCCAGGGGTGTAGCGCATGGACTTGACGTTTACTCCGCATGAGCGCGCGTTCCGCGAAGAAATTCGTGACTTCGTTGCAACCCGCTTGCCCGCGGAGATCCGGCAAAGAGTGAAGTCGGGCGATCATCTGCGGAAGGACGATTACTACCGCTGGCACCGCATCTTGTTCGATCGCGGCTGGGCCGCGCCGAGCTGGCCCGTCACCTACGGCGGGACCGGCTGGGACGCGATTCGGCGTCACATTTTCTACGAGGAAACAGCTCGCGGTTGGGCCCCGCGGATGCTGCCCTTCGGACTGAACATGGTCGCGCCGGTGCTCATGGAATTCGGCAACGACGCGCAACGCGCGCGGTTTCTTCCAAAAATCCTTTCCGGCGAAGAATTTTGGTGTCAGGGATATTCCGAGCCCGGCTCCGGATCCGATCTCGCGTCCCTTGCTACCAAAGCCAAGCGTTCAGGCAATGCGTACGTCGTTACCGGAACGAAAACGTGGATTACGGCAGCGCAGTGGGCCGACTGGATCTTTGTGCTCGCGCGTACCGATCCGCATGCAAAGAAGCAGGAGGGCATTTCGTTCATTCTCGTCGACATGCGTTCGCCCGGCGTAACGGTCCGCCCGATCACGACGATCGACGGCGGTCGGGAGATCAACGAAGTGCACTTCGATGCCGTCAGCGTTCCTAGTGAAAATCTCGTCGGGAGCGAAGGCGGCGGTTGGACGTACGCAAAGTTCCTGCTCGAGCACGAACGCACGGGAACGGCGGCAATTGCAATCTGCCGTCAAATGTTGGAGCAACTCGGCGAGCTTCGAAACGTCGAAGGCCTCGACGACAAACGGCTCGACGAACGTATCGCGGAAGTCGATGTCGAACTGACGGCGCTTGCGTTCACCGAACTACGCGTCTTGGCAGCCGAGTCGGCCGGCAAACGTCCCGGTCCCGAATCGTCGATTCTCAAGTTGCGCGGCACCGAGATCCAACAAGCCATCACGGAGATCGCGCTCGACGTTACCGGGCCGTATGCCGACGCGTCGGTAACGCGCCGGTATTTGAACGCACGGAAGACCTCGATTTACGCCGGATCCAACGAGATTCAAAAGAACATCATCGCCAAGCGCATCTTGAAAGTGTGAGTCGTTGAATTTTTCATTGAGCGACGAACAAAAATTGCTACGAGACAGCGCTGCGAGATTCGCCGCAGAGCATGCGGGAGGCGAACGCAAGGATCATTGGCGCGCGTTTTCGGAGTTGGGCTGGCTAACGATCGGCGCGCCCGAAGAGATTGGCGGTTTTGGAGGCCCGGTGGAGCGGCTGCTCTTGGTGGAACAGCTTGGCCGCGGATGCGTTATCTCGCCGTACGCGACGCAAGCGGTGCTCGCTGGAACGATCTTACGTGACGCGCGCTGCTTCGACGCGCTCGAAGCGCTTACCGAAGGCCGGCGGCGATGTGCGGTTGCGTATGAAGAGGCGCAAGCGTCGTACAATCCGCTCGTTATCGATACGAGGCTCGAACGAAGTGCAGACGGCTGGAGTCTGTCCGGCGCGAAATCGCGCGTTCTCGATGCCTCGACGGCTGATACGCTCATCGTTTCCGCGCGCATCGGCGCCGACGTTGCACTCGTTGCCGTGCCGGCGTCGGGGGAGGGGCTTTCGCGTCGCCCGTATCCGGCCGAAGACGGACACGACGTGTCCGAGATCGGCTTCGACCGCGTGCCGCTCGCGGGCGACGCCGTTATCGCGCGCGGCGATGCGCTGGAGTTGCTGGAGAATGCACTCGATCACGCGACCGCCGCGATCTGCGCCGAGGCGCTTGGCCTGTGTTCGACGATGCTCGAAACGACGGTTGCATATACGAAGGAGCGCGTGCAGTTTGGCGTGCCGCTGAGTTCGTTTCAAGTCCTGCAGCATCGCATGGCCGACATGTATGTCGAGCTCGAACTGATGCGCTCGATGGCCTACTATGCTGCGATGACGCTCGAAAGCGAGGTCGATAGCGACGCACGCAAGCAAGGTATTTCGGCTGCCAAAGCGCAGATCGCTCGATCCGGAAAATTCATCGGACAACAGACGATTCAGCTGCATGGCGGGATCGGAATGAGCGAAGAATATACGGTTGGCCGGTATTTCAAGCGGATGACGTTGCTCGAGCGCGTATTTGGCGATCGCTCGTATCATCTTCAGCGCTACGTCGACCTTCAACGCCCGGCGCGCCAGCCGGTCGCGTTGTAAAGGCGCGGGGAGCTGGCCGTGAAGAGCACGATCGGAAGATTCTTGATCTCATGCTTGCGCGACGTAGGTATTCGGCACGCGATCGGCGTGCCCGGCGATTACAATCTTCCGCTGCTCGAGCAAATCGAAGAAGTCGATGGGATCGATTTCGTCAGCGCGTGCAATGAGCTCAACGCCGCCTACGCAGCCGACGGCAACGCGCGCATGAATGGTATCTCCGCGCTCATTACCACCTACGGCGTGGGCGAGCTGAGCGCGATCAACGGCGTTGCCGGTGCCTGCGCCGAACACGTTCCGGTGGTTTGCATCACCGGCGCGCCGCCAATGCATGCGACGCAGCAGCGCATGCTGCTCCATCACACGCTCGGAGACGGCAACTTCGACAACACGTTGGCTTGCTTTCGAGAATTCACAGCGGCTCAAGCTCGTCTCACGCCGCTAAACGCGGCCGGTGAAATCTACCGAGTTTTGCGCGCTTGCATGCGCGAGAAACGTCCGGTCTATATCCAAGTACCGTCCGACATCACCCATTTCGAGATCGATGTACCGCCGGACCGGTTGGAGATCGCGGACGAGTCGAGCGAACCGGAGCGGCTCGCGGCAGCGGTGGCGCGCGTTTCGGAATTGCTTTCGAAATCCGAGCGGCCGTCGCTGCTCGTCGACATGGACGTCGAGCGGTTTGGGCTTGCGGATGCGCTCGTCGAGCTGGTCGAAAAGGCGCAAATTCCGTTTGCGGCGCTCTCGACCGGGAAATGCGCGCTCGACGAGAGCCATCGCCTCTACCTCGGCATCTATGCCGGCCAAGGTTCTGCCCCCCACGTGCGGGAGCGGATCGAATCGTCGGACTGTTTGCTCGCGATCGCACCGCGATTCATCGACACCAACTCGTTGTGGTTCTCGCAGAAGATGCCGCCCTCGACCGTGTACGTGAATCCGTACAACGTGACGATCGGCCGAGATTCGTTCGAAGGCGTCGTCGCAAAGGAATTCCTCGCTCGACTCATAGCGGATGTTGCGCGTCGCCCTTCGTCCTTCGACTACGCTCACTCCGTTCGCTTCGCTCAGGATGACAAGAAGGATGAGACAACGGACGGGTTGTCTCAGCGATCGTTTTGGACGCACGTCGCCGGGTTTTTCCGCGAAGGTGATGTCGTCATCGCCGAGACGGGAACGTCGCGCGTAGCGTTGACCGGCGTCCGAATGCCGCGCGGAACGACCTTCATTTCGCAGGGACTCTGGGGATCGATCGGCTACACGTTGCCGGCGCTGCTGGGTTCGTTGCTGGCCGCGCCGCATCGGCGCCACCTGCTGTTTATCGGCGACGGATCGTTCCAGCTCACGGCGCAGGAACTCTCGACGATTCTCGCGCGCGGCTTGAACCCGATCGTGTTTCTGCTCGACAATGGCGGCTATACCGTCGAGCGCATGATTTTGGGCGAGGACGCTTCGCACAACGACATCGCGTCGTGGGACTATACGAAGCTGGCTGCCGCCCTCGCTCCCGAATCGAACATCTATACGGCGAGGATTACGAGCGAGGTCGAGCTGCGACGCACGCTCGAAACGCTCGATCGCGAAACGCGGCCCGCGCTCGTCGAAGTAGCGTTGCACTATCTCGATGCGCCGGAGATGCTCAAGAAAGCCGGGAAGATGCTTGCGGAATTCGAGTACGGTCCGCGCGGACCGCATCGCCTTCCCCTAAGCGGTGTGGTCTTGTGAGGGCGGCGGCCGTTGTCGTTCTGGCCGTCGTCATCGCGGTGCTTCCGCGGCTGGTTCCTCAGTTTGTTGCATTTGAATTCACGTACGTCGGCGCATATACCATTGCGATCGTCGGCTTGGTGATCCTCATCGGAAAAATTGGACAGATCTCGCTCGGTCACGGCGCGTTCATGGCCGTGGGCGGATATACCGTCGCCATTCTTTCGACGTTCGGAATCGGATACGGCGTGTCGATACCACTGGCGGCGATTTCATCTGCGTTGCTTGGCGTGCTGCTCGGCGTTATTGCTCTTCGCCTTGCGGGAATCTATCTCGCGCTCGCGACGTTTGCGCTCGCGGCGTCGATACCGCCCTTGCTCAAACGGTTCAGCAGCGTCACGCACGGTGCGCAAGGGATCACGCTGCCGCCGCTTCCAGAACTTGGGATGTACTATCTCACGTGGGGAATCGCGGCGCTGCTCCTGGCCGTTGCGTTCGTCGTTTTACGCGGGCGCGTCGGTCGCGCGTTTCGCGCACTTCGCGATAGCGAAGTCGCCGCCGTCTCGTTCGGCATCAATCCGGTGCTTTACAAGACGCTCGCGTTCGGTTGGAGCGCAATGTACGCCGGTATCGCCGGTGCGCTGATCGCCGTGGTAACTGCGTACATCAGCCCCGACATCTACGGCATTCCGCTTTCGCTAACATTACTCGTCGGTGCCGTCGTCGGCGGTCTCGACATGATCTGGGGCGCGATCGTCGGCGCCATCGTTATCGAATTTCTACCCATCTGGTCGCAAGCAGTGAATCCGGCGCTCTCCTCGGTCGTGTACGGAATCGCGCTGATCCTCGTCATGATATTCCTGCCGGGCGGGATAGCCGGAACCATTGCTCGCCGTCTCCCGAGCCCTCGTCAAAACCCCGTTATAAGGAGGGATTATGAGCACACATAAGGGTTGGTTTCTTACGGCAATCGTTGCGACTCTCAGTCTCTGCGTGACGTTCGCTCTGCCGAGCGCCGCGCAGAGCGTCACCGGTATCACGCCCACCGAGATTCTCTTGGGCGGTACGCATCCATACAGCGGCCCGGCGGCCGCATACGCCCCCATCGGCAAAGGCGCGCTCGCGTATTTTGCGTACGTGAACGACCACGGCGGCGTCAACGGCCGCAAGATTATCTACAAAGACATGGACGACGGGTACAACCCGGCGCAAACGATGCAGCTCGTGCGGCAACTCGTGGAGCAAGATCACGTCTTTGCGATGTTCGATCCACTCGGAACCCCGCCAAACGTCACAATTCGTCCCTACTTGAATCAGAATAGCGTACCGCAACTTTACGTCGCGACGGGCGCAACGCTGTTCGGTACGGACTACGCTCAATTTCCGTGGACGATCGGATGGCAGCCAAACTACCGCGACGAGTCTACGATCTTCGCAAAATACCTCATGCAGCATCAACCGAATGCGAAGATTGCCGTCCTGTATCAGAACGACGACTACGGTCAAGACTACCTCAGCGGCCTGACCGCAGCACTCGGACCGAAGGCGAGCCAGATCGTGAAGTCGGTCAGCTACGAGGTTACCGACGCGGACGTCAACTCGCAGATCGCTGCGCTCAAGAGCAGCGGAGCCGATACCGTCTTCATCTTCGCAACGCCCAAATTCAGCATCCAAGCGCTGATCGCCATCGACCAGCTTGGCTGGAAACCGTTGATCTTCTTGAACAGCGTTTCAAGCTCGCAAACGATCATGCGCGTCGCATCCAAAGCGGGCGGTCCGGCAGCTACGAACGGCGTAGTCTCTGCCGTCTATCTCAAGGATCCAAGCGATAGCGTTTGGGACAACGATAGCGGGATGAAGCTCTACAAGGAAATCCTCGCGAAGTATTCTCCCGGTGCCGACGCAAGCGACGCGAACTACCTTTATGGCATGGCCGTCGCCTACACCATGGTCGATACGTTGAGGGACGCCGGGAAGAACCCGACGCGCGAGAGCGTGATGCAAGCGGCAATCCATCTGCACGAAGCCGACAACCCGTTCGTGTTGCCGGGTGTGATTGTGTCGACAACGCCTTCGAACCGATTCCCGATTCGGCAAATGGAACTCATGCGCTATGAATCGGGCGTTTGGCATCCGTTCGGCGGCTTGATCTCGGCGCAACATTAGGGAACCTCTGAAGAAGTCCATGTACCGATCGTTATGGCCCCGATGGTTGCAGCTCCGAGAAGTCGGCGAGGGAGCATATCCGGGGTGTTCTGTGACCGAGCCGACGACGACGGGGATGCGCCATCGCGGCCATAACCCTTCGGGCAAGGGCATTTCCGGTGCAGCTCATCGTTGCATCCTCGGTCTCAGAGCGCGTTGCTATGTTCCCTCGGCTGCGCCTCGATCTGCACCGGAAATGCTCTTTGCGATCGGCACAGCGACTTCTTCAGAGCTTCCCTGGTGAACAGCGCGGCGATTCTCACCGTCGACGATTTGACGATTCGCTTCGGTGGTCTCGCCGCGCTTTCCAGCGTGTCGTTTGCCGTAGAGGAGGGGAGCATCACCGGCCTCATCGGACCGAACGGCGCCGGAAAGACGACGTGCTTCAACTGCATCACGCGACTCTATCAGCCGTCGTCGGGTGCCATAGCGTTCAAGGCTACGGATCTGCTTCGACTCTCTCCGCATCACATTGCCGGTTTGGGCATTTCGAGAACGTTCCAAAACCTCGAACTCTTCGGGACGATGACGGTTCTCGAGAACGTGCTCGTCGGCGTTCGTTCGCGGCGGCGAAACGGCGTCGCGGGTGCAGCGGCAGCGCGCGAAGCGCGAGAGGTGCTTGCGTACGTCGGGCTGGGTGCGCTTTCCGATCGCCCGGTGCTCAGCCTTCCGTTCGGAGAGCGTAAGATGGTTGAGTTCGCCCGAGCGTTAGCGGCAAAACCCGACCTTCTGCTCCTTGACGAACCGGCGGCCGGATTCGGTCACGATGAGATCGATCGCATCGCCGACACGATCCTTCGCGCGCGGCGCGACTTCAACACCACGATTTTGATGGTCGAGCACCAAATGCAACTCGTGATGCGAGTCTGCGATCGCATCGTCGTTCTGGAATCCGGCCGGAAGCTGGCCGAGGGCAGTCCGTCGTCGATCGCGCAAGATCGCACGGTCATCGACGCGTATCTCGGAGTCGTATGACGATGCTTGCCGTGGAGGATCTTCGTGCGAGCTACGGCAGCATCGAAGCGCTGCACGGCGTATCGTTTCGCGTCGAGCGCGGCGCAATCGTGGCATTACTCGGAGCAAACGGCGCGGGAAAAACGACCAGCTTGCGCGCCATCAGCGGTGTGACCAAACACTCCGGCAGCATCGAACTCGACGGCGTGCGGCTCAATGGGCGCGCGCCGGAAGATATTGCGCGGATGGGTGTCGCGCACGTTCCGGAGGGACGCGGCACGCTCTCCGAACTGAGCGTTTGGGAAAATCTGGCGCTCGGCGCGTATCTTTCGAACGCACGCGCGATGCGCGAACGCTACCGGCGCGTAACCGGCTACTTTCCATGGATCGAAGAACGCAAGCGTCAAGCTGCCGGAACGCTCAGCGGCGGCGAACAGCAGATGCTCGCCATTGGGCGCGCGCTGATGATGCAACCCAAGCTCATGCTGCTCGATGAGCCGTCACTCGGACTCGGGCCGCTCGTGGTACGCGAGATTTTCGATCTGCTCGTCGCGATCAATCGCGACGAGGGCGTGGCGATGTTGATCGCCGAGCAGAACGCCGGGACCGCGCTTCGTGCTGCAACCCAAGCGTACGTTCTGGAAACGGGGAGGGTCGCGGCGGCGGGTTCAGGAGGGGAGCTTGCAAACGACGACCGTATTCGTAAGTCATATCTTGGCTATTGATGAGGAGAGGCTAGCATGCGCGGCTTGATGATGAACGTTCCGCTGACGATCAGCTCGATTCTCACGCACGCGGCGCGCTGGCATGGAAACGTCGAGATCGTAACGCGCACGGTCGAGGGGCCGATCGTGCGCTATACCTATCGCGATGCGGCTCGCCGAACCGCTCAACTCGCGCACGCGCTGCGAGAATTGGGAGTGGAACCGGGGCAACGTGTCGCCACGCTTGCGTGGAACACGCACCGTCACTTCGAACTGTATTATGCGATCTCGGGAATCGGCGCCGTGCTGCACATGCTGAACCCGAGACTCCATCCGAGTCAAATTGCGTATATCATGAATCACGCCGGCGATCGGGTCGTATTTGTCGACCTCACCTTTGTGCCGATCTTGGAAGCGATTGCCGCCAATCTCCCAACCGTCCGCGCGTTCGTGATCATGACCGACGAAGCACATATGCCGACGACGACGCTGCCCAACGTTCATTGTTACGAATCGTTGTTACGCGGTAAGCCCGAGAACATCGAGTGGCCGATGCTCGATGAATGGACGGCGTCCTCGCTCTGTTACACGTCGGGCACGACTGGGGACCCCAAGGGCGTGCTG
>JASHZC010000200.1 GCA_030042755.1 Vulcanimicrobiota bacterium
CAATGCGGCGCTAACGAAGGCCGATCAGCATGGTCCGCATGGACGAAGGCCAATTCAATCAGCTCACTGGCGCTATCGCTGATCTCGCTGACGCCGTTGGCGCGGGCTTCGCACGCGTCGATCACCGCCTCGATCGACTCGACGTTCGTGTGACGGCTGTCGAAGGGCGCCTCACGGGAGTTGAAGGATGGTTCACGCGGGTCGAAGGACGCTTAACGCGCGTCGAGGATCGATTGACCGGCGTTGAAGGAGAGATGCGCGAAGTGAAGTACCGCCTGGGGCGCTTAGAACACCGGCGTTAGTTCACACCGCTGATTTTTCGCGGCGTTTGGCTTTTAGCCGATCGCTTTCGTTGAGGATTCGCTTGCGTAGGCGAATCGACCCCGGCGTAACTTCGACGAGCTCGTCATCCTCGATGAATTCGATGGCGCGCTCGAGCGAGAGAATCTCTGCCGGCGGCAGTTTCACGTTTTCATCGCTTCCCGCGGCGCGCATGTTGGTCAGTTTCTTTTCGCGCACGACGTTGAGCCCGACGTCCTTGTCGTCGTTGGCACGTCCGACGATCATGCCTTCGTAGACTTCCGTACCGGGCTCGATGAAGAAGCGGCCGCGCTGCTCGACGCCCATGAGGGCATAGCCGGTCGCGCGGCCCGTGTCGGTTGCGACCAGTGCGCCGACGTTGCGGCCGGGCAGTTCGCCCTGCCATTCCTGGTGATCGTAATACGTGTGCGACATGACCGCAGTGCCGCGCGTCAGCGTGAGCAACTCGCCGCGTAGACCGAAGATGGCGCGCGTCGGCATCGTGTATTCGAGCCGCCGAGAATCACCCACGTTGAGCATGTTCGACATGACGGCTTTCCGCTTTCCGAGCGCCTCGATGACGGCTCCGGCGTACTCCTCGGCAACGTCGACCACGACGTACTCGACGGGTTCCCACTTCTTTCCATCGCGTTCCATTACGATGACCTGCGGTTTGGAGACCGCGAGTTCGTAGCCTTCGCGGCGCATCGTTTCGATCAAGATCGAGAGATGCAGCTCGCCGCGTCCGCGCACTTCATACGTATCGGCGGATTCGGTATCTGCGACGCGCAACGCGACGTTGGATTCCAGTTCACGCATAAGGCGCTCGCGAATCTGACGCGACGTCAGGAACTTGCCTTCTTTTCCGGCGAACGGCGAATTATTGACGGAGAAGAACATTGAAACCGTCGGCTCGTCGACGGCCACCGCATGAATGCCTTCGGGCGCATTCGCATCGGCAAGCGTGTCACCGATGTTCAGATCGTCGATCCCGGAGACGCACACGATGTCGCCGGCCGACGCTTCGTCGACTTCGATACGCTCTAGCCCCGCAAACGTCAGCAGCTTGGTCAGGCGCAGGCCCGTCGCCACGGCGCCGTCGCGCGCGACTTTGGCGATCGGCATATTGAGGCGCGAGGTCCCGCGGAAGATGCGCCCGATACCGATGCGCCCCACATACTTATTGTGATCGATCGCAGAGATCAGCAATTGGAATGGGCCATCTTCGGCGGGCGCTTCGGGTACGTGCTTTGCGATGATGCCAAAGAGCGGCTCGAGATCGTTCGAATCGTCGTCGAGCGTAAGCTTTGCGACGCCGAGCTTTGCATTGGTGAAGACCACAGGGAAATCGGCTTGTTCGTCGCTGGCGCCGAGCTCGATGAAGAGATCGAAGACCTCGTTGACGATTTCCGTCGGCCGCGCGTCTTTCCGATCGATCTTGTTGATCGCGACCAGCGCCTTCAAGTCGAGCTCGAGTGCTTTGCGCAACACAAAGCGCGTCTGCGGCATGACGCCTTCGGCGGCATCGACGAGAAGGAGCACGCCTTGCACCATTTGCAGCACGCGCTCGACCTCGCCGCCAAAGTCGGCGTGGCCGGGCGTATCGACGATGTTGAACTTCAGATCGCCGTGGCGAACCGCCGTGTTCTTTGCAAGGATCGTAATGCCGCGCTCGCGCTCGAGCGGATTGGAATCCATGACGCGCGTCTCCACGTGTTGTCCTTCGCGGAAGACGCCGCTCTGTTTGAGCATGGCGTCCACCAGCGTGGTCTTGCCGTGGTCGACGTGGGCGATGATGGCAACGTTGCGAATATCGGGCCGGGTCTTCACGCTCCCGGTTCTACCATACAACCCGAAATAAAGCTACCTTTTCAGCGACACCAGGTGACGTCGGCCGTGTAGGTGAGGGTCGTCTTTCCATCCGCCTGCGCGTGCACGATCCAGGTAGCTGTGGAGGCCGACGACTTCACGTGCGGTTGACTCTCGGCCGAGATCGTCCAGTCGCCCGGGATCGGCTCGACGACCATCACGTCCTGTGCAACGTCCTTGCCGTTGGTGATCGTGATCTCGTACGAGCTTTGCGTGTGACACACGGCGACGATCGCGAAATCGGTCTGTCGCTTGCGCGCGACCACGTCGAACGAATCTCCGAGGTGGAGCCGCACGGTGTCGTTGCGCGGCGTGTGCGGGATCGAATCGGAACCCAGGAATTGCGCGAGCCCATGCGAGTCGTTCTGGTAGATACGCATCTGGCCCGCGGGAAGCGGAATCCCGAGATCGCCGCCGCGATTTTCGAACGACACGTACACGGCGATTGGTAGACGATCGCCGAGGTCCGGGTTCGCGCTTTGGTAGTACGACGGCTGTCCGCGAAGTTCGAGCGTCTTCTTCACCGGAACGTCGTTTGCCGAGAGCAGCAAGAGTTGCTTCGTCTGCTTGTCGAGGATCGTCGTCGCGCGCGGCATCGTATAGAGGTGATATTCGAAGTATGTTTCTTGTTGCGGTGGCGCGCCGGACGAGAGGCCCACTTCGCGACCAGCCGCCTGTGCATAGATATTGAACTGCGGCGTCGGCGCGACGTTCACTGATCCCGCCACGAGCTGCAGTCGCGCGTTTTGATACGACGCTCCGCTCGTATTGGCAAGCGTCACGAGTCCGGTCAGAGACATCATCGACTCGTCGCGGTTCAGCGTGCCGATGTAGTTTGCGTCCCACGATAATCCGCTGCTGAGATACCGAAGATCGAGTCGCTCCGGACCGCTCCGGCTGCTCTGGATATCGAGTGCTAACGTCGGACGATCGCGCAAGCTGCTGGGAATGCCTGGGAATTCGATGTATCCGTCGATCGACGTTTCGATGCGGTCGCGATACTGAAGTACGACGCCGTTGTCTATGCTCAGAATGCGCGCGCGCTCGTACCGATCGCGCTCGCCGGAAAATCGCGCCGGATGAACGACGGTTACGTAGCGCCCGACGTAGGCGCGAAGGAGCGAGTCCTGGCCGAGCACGTTGTAATCGAAGTTTTGTTCGAGCACGCTTATGTGCGCCGACGGATCGAGCGAGTCCAATACAGCCGAAGTCGGCTCCATACTCGCACTGACGTCGCGCCATGCAATACGGTTGAGTCCTTGCTCGAGATAGACGAGCCGGCGATCGTGAATCAAGGCCGTGCCGCCGTTGTAGACGGTAAGATTGAGCGTTTGGTGATCGGACGCCGTGCTCGCGCGTTCGCGAACGTTGGCGTATACAGAAGCCGGAGCCATTGGCACGAGGAGCGCCAAAGCTAGAATGAGTGCACGTTTCATGTGACACTGAAACGTGCAGAGTGTCAGCTATGTGACGCTATGCGCGCGGAAGTGTGAACCAGAAGGTCGTGCGGCGTTGCGGCTCGCTGTCGAACCCGATCTCGCCTTGCATCTTTCCGATGAGTTCGCGGCAAATGTAGAGTCCCAAGCCGGTCGAGCCTTCGCCCGAAGAGATACGGCCGAATCG
>JASHZC010000201.1 GCA_030042755.1 Vulcanimicrobiota bacterium
GTGATTGCCGTGCAGATCGCGATGAATCCGATCGACCGCCGGAACTCACGCGGAAAACCCTCGCGATAGAAGTACGCAATGCGCTGCCACCCCGTTGTCGCAGCTCCGCCATAGACGTATGCATGCGCTCGCGCGACTAGCCGATTCAGGAAGGCGATCAAGCGCGAGTCGTACCCGCGTCCGGTTGCGTAGGCTAAATCGCTGGTTGAGGCACGGTAAAGGCGGCCGATCTCCTCGACGTCTGCCGGCGTCAATCGACGTACGCCGCTTCGGCCGGCGCGCGCAAGCAGTGCGTCGAGCGAATTCCACGCTGCAGTTCGCCGCTCGACGAAGGTGGCTTGCCTCACGTCGTCTTAGGTACTCCGGCGATGGATCGAACCCTAGAAGTGCGCACGCCGGAATCGATCGCGTTCTCGTACGAGCTCGCGGGCGTCGGCAGCCGTTTTCTCGCCGTGATGGCCGACTTGGTGATCCAAGTCCTGGTGACCGTCCTGCTTTTCTGGGGGCTCGTTCTCGCCGTCCCGCATCTCCCACCGCGCGTTGCGCCGATGTCGGTGCACGAGAATCGCCTCGCGTCTAGCCTCGCGATGGCGCTTGTCATTGCCGTCGTGTTCGCGATCTTCTTTGGGTACTTCATCGCGTTTGAGGCGCTGTGGAACGGGCAAACGCCCGGAAAGAAGATGCTCGGAATTCGCGTGGTGCGCGACGGCGGCTATCCCGTCGACTTCATGGCGTCGCTCTTGCGTAATCTGATTCGCGTTGGCGAGGCAGCCATCGGGTTCTACATCATTTCGGCCGTCTGTGCGGTGTTCTCGCCGGAAAACAAACGCGTCGGCGATCTCGCCGCCGGGACGATCGTCGTGCGCGACTCGAGGATGGATTCGCCGGAGAGCCTGCTGCGCGAGGTTGCAGCGGAACCGGTCTATGCCGCGACCGCCTACGTGAGCGGAGAGGAGCGCGCGCTTATCCGCCGCTTTTTGGACCGGCGCAGCGATTTGGTCGCAGAGCGGCGCGCGGCGCTAGCGCATCAATTGGCGGAACGGGTGCGCCCGCGCGTTACGCAGGAGCTGCAGCGTCTCGACGACGAGGATTTGTTGGAGCGCCTATGATTGCGCTCGTTCTCGCGGCATCGCTGCTGACGCCCTCCCAGGTGCTCGCGAAAGCGCGCGCGGCGTACGGCCACTTGGAGCCGGGTGCGTACCGAATCGAAAAGCGCGAAACGACGAGCGATGGAATCATCACCTTCGAGCAAGTGCAGGATGGCGCGAACTACGAAGAGACGCAACACTACGACGCCTTCACGACGGCCGCCGGATACGTCGATGGCGTGGCGTGGCGACAAAACGCGAATGGAATCGTCGTGCAACGCACGAGCCGGCCGATTGCGAACGATCCGTATCTCGCGACGCTGAGCACGCCAAACGCGGCAGCAAACGAATTGAGCGTGACGAGCGCAACGGACGGATCGATCGTTCTCGAAATCGCGCCGCGGACCGGTTTGCTGCAACGGCGCTACTACGATTCGAAGACGTTCCTGTTGGAGCGTATCGAATACGACGATCCGAGGGGGAAGCAAACGTTCGTCTTCAGCGACTATCGGACGTTCTATGGGCAATCGGTGCCGATGCACGTCGAATTCAGCAATCAATTCCCTGAAGACGCGTGGTCCGCCGACGTCACGAGCTTCACGCAGATCGCGGTAAACAGCGTGCATTTCGCGATTCCCGCTAATCGGCCGGTATTCGACATCGGCGACCAGGCGTCGCTGCCGATTCCCGCGAGTTTTACGCCCGCGGGCATCGTCGTTCGCGTTACCGTTGCAGGCCGGGGGCTCGACTTCTTACTCGACTCGGGGGCATCGACGTCGGTCATCGATGCGACGGTGGCCCGTCAACTTGGCCTGAGAGTTTTGGAAAAGCGCACGTTTGAGTTCATGGGAACGGTGCGTGACGGTCAGACGATGATACCTGACCTTTCGGTGGGCCAGATCCACGCGCAGCACTTTGCCATCGAAGCGATTCCATTTTCGCTGCAGGATGACAATCGTCGAATCGTTGGACTGCTGGGCGCGGACTTCTTCGCCAGTGCCCGCATCGCGATCGACTTCGGTGCGGGCACGGTTACCATGCTCGCGCCATCGGCTGCGCTACCGACCGACGGTTGGACGAAGCTTCCCATCGAGGTGACAAACATGATTCCGTACATGCGCGCCTCGTTTAACGGCGTAAAGGGCACGTTCGTCGTCGACACGGGCGCCACGGACACGCTGCTCTTTCCACACTATTTTGCGAACTTCAAGCCGGAAAAAGCCGGCGACGTCGTTGGGCACTTGGAGGGAATATCGGGCAAGCTCCACGACTACCGAACCTACACGTTCTCCAGCTTGGATCTCGGCGATCTCGTCTTTTCCAACGTCAACGCCGACGTCATGAGCGGCAGCGACACGGAACTCGTCATCGGTGCAGACGGGCTGCTCGGCCGAAACGTCTGGAGAAACTTCTCGATGATTTTCGATTACG
>JASHZC010000202.1 GCA_030042755.1 Vulcanimicrobiota bacterium
GCGGTCGATCATCACGCCGGAAATCGTGGCGGTTGACTGCAAGCTGTTCGCCAGCTGCTCGCGCTCCAGCGAGAACCACGGCTCGGCAAAGGTGGGATGCATCTCGCCATCCGCAACGATGGGAGCGATCTTGGCAAAATCGCGTCCCAAACCGCGCGCACTGAACGTCTCGCCATTGCTCACCACGGCGCCCATCATATCGATGAGCTTGCGTCGCTGTGCAAAGGGATATTGCGCGCTGCCATAATCGGCGAGGGTGGAAGCGAGATCCCCAATACCCTCCTTGCCATCCGGTACGAACGCAGGAGAGGACGCGATTTCGCCGCTCATGACGAACGTCGTGCGATCGTGCTTTTCTTGGACGAGCACTTTAATACCGTTGGAAAGCGTAAACACCGTCGGATCGAGCTTGCTGCGCGCGTTTGTAGGCGTGCGCGCGGCTTCGCGCAACGCCGGCGGCTGGATAATCGGTCCGTTGGGCACGCGTTTGGAGAAGTCGTCGGTTATCGCCGCCGTGCTCTTCTGCGAACTACCGCGAGGTGGTTGTGCGTTCGGATCGATATGGCCGATTACCGTTGGTTTGCTCAAGTACGTGCGCGTAATGTCGAGCAACGATTGTGCGTCCAGAGCAGCGAGCCTGTCATCCTCATCATTGATTTTTTCGCCGACGATGCCGTAGGTGTACCCGGCGAGATCGCCCATGCCGTCGACGGAGTCCGCTGAATAGAGACGATCGGCGATCGTCAAGCGCTTCGCGGCCTCGACCAGGTCGGGATCGAATCCCGCCTTCAGGACTTGGTTCATCGTGTTCTGGAAAATCTGCGTAGCTTCAGCGACGGTGTGTCCGGGATTGAGCACGATGAACACGTTGAGCAGACCGCCCTTGAGCTGGGTGTCCTCTTGTGCATCGAGCGCCAGGGCGACGTTACTCTGTACCAGTGCCTGATAGAATGGCGAAAGCTGATTCGGGATCAGGTCGGCTAACGTGCTGATGGCAGGCTCTCCCGGTTCGGTATCACCAGGCACGGCATACGCGATGTCGATAACCGCAAATGGGAACGGAAGATCCGACGTGACGTTAGCGGTCTGCGTAACGGCCACCGGATGCACCTCGCTCCTCGAGGGTAACGTCCTGCGCGGAATCGCACCAAAATAACGCTGCGCCTTAGCAAAAATCTCGGCGTGATCGACGTCGCCCGCTACGACGAGCGTGGCGTTGTTCGGCGCGTACCAACGATGGTAGTAGGCAGCGATGTCTGCGGCCGTTGCTCGCTCAACATCGCTGATATATCCGGTCGGCGTTCTCCCATTCGGCTGTCCAGGGTAGGCCGCGGCGCGCACGCGCTGCATGAGATTGAAGAACGGCGAACTTTCGTCGCCCTCCAACTCGTCGAGGACGGCGCCGCGCTCGATGTCCCAGTCGGATTGACGGATCAGCGCGTGCTGCATGCGATCCGCGTCGATCTGCAAGCCGACATCGACTTTGTCGGCCGGCATCATGAAATAGAATTGGGTGTAGTCGTAATTGGTCTCACCGTTCATCTGCGCGCCCAGCCGCGCGACGATGTCATCCAATCCGCCAGCGCTCAGATCGCTCGTTCCACGAAACATCATGTGCTCTAGGGCGTGCGCAAGACCGGTCTTACCCTTCGTTTCATCGAGCGATCCGAAGTGATACCACACGGACGTCTGAACGACCGGCGCTGCATGATCTTCCACAACAACAACGCGCAAACCATTACGGAGCGTCGTCGTGTAAATGCCCGCGTCTCCGGGGCCTCCGTTTTGCTGCGCGCGCGCGGCCGAACCCGTCATCGCGAAGATGACACAGGCGATCAAGATGGCAAGTCGTTTCACAATGTCCCCAAGTAGTAACGAGCGCTGGCTTCGACGGCTGCGCGTGGAATGAGTCCGATCAACTCGCTTCGGCGGATCGTCACGCCGTTCTTAGCCGCCAAGCGCGCGATAGACTCCACAATGCGGTGGAGCGGGGTAGCCTCGACGTTCGTGACATTGAGCGAGACTTGCACTAGCCCCTCGTTCAACCGCAAGCCTAACGCACGCAGCGTGCGCAGGCCGCCGGAACGCTCGCGCAGGTGCCGCGCAATCTTCTTGGCGAGCGCGAGGTCTCCCGTGTTCAGCTCGACGTTGAACGCGACCAAGACCGGGCGAGCGCCTATGGCAATTGCGCCCGCGCGCTCGTGCCTTGGTACGTCGCCTACGTCGGGAGGCATACGGGTGAAGCGTGAATTGAGGCCTTCGAATTCACCAGCACGCACATCCGCAAGAAGGGTCCTTTCGGGTTTCGCGGCGGCGGCACCGTAAAGGAAGGAAGGTATGCGATGCTGGTCCCAGATTCGGCCGGCGGCTTCGCGCGCGAGCGCCGCAGCATCTTCGATGCTTGCCTCACGCAGCGGAACGAATGGCAGCACATCCAGCGCGCCGATGCGCGGGTGCACGCCGCGATGCTCGCGCAGATCGATGTGCTCTGCGGCAACCCCGGCGATCGCGATCGCTGCGTCGAGCACCTGCGGACCCGTGCCGGCAATGGTCAGGACGCTCCGGTGATGGGTTGCATCGCTCGTGCGATGCAACACGTGCGCACCGCTGGCATGGACAGCCCGTACGGCAGCGTCGATCGTTGCATCCCTGCGCCCCTCGGAAAGATTGGGAACGATTTCGAAGATCGCCATTGGCGATTACAGCGCGGCGGCGATCGCCGAGGCGATGTCGCGATAACGTTGCGGCGAAAAAATCGTGCGATAGCCGAGTTTGCGCGCTTCGGCCTCGCGCCTCGCGGTCGCGCTGACATCTCGCAATTCGCCGGAAAGACCGAGCTCGCCAAACGCAACGGTATGAGACGGTAGCGGCCGGTCGCGAAACGACGAGGCGATGGCAAGTGCAATGCCAAGATCCGCCGCCGGCTCGTTCACGCGCAGTCCACCGGCAACGGAAGCGTACACGTCGTGCGACCCAAGCTGCATTCCGACGCGGCGTTCGAGCACGGCGAGAATCATAGCGAGCCGTCCTTGATCGAGATTATTGGCCAGCCGTCGCGGCGTTCCGTAGCTGCTTTCGCCGACGAGCGCCTGGACCTCGATCAGTACCGGACGCGATCCGACGATGGATGCGACGACACACGAGCCGCTTGGGCGCTCTTCGCGACCGGCAAGAAAGAGCTCCGAAGGATTAGCGACCTCGTCGAGTCCGCGGTCGCGCATAGCGAGAACGCAAATTTCGTCGATCGAACCGAAGCGATTCTTGTACGCGCGAAGGATCCGATACTCGCCAGTCGTTTCACCCTCGAAGTAGAGCACCGTGTCGACCAAGTGCTCGAGTAGACGCGGACCCGCAATCGCGCCGTCTTTGGTGACGTGCCCAACGATGAAGGTCGCGCATCCGCTGCGCTTGGCAAACTCCATCAGCGCTTGCGTGCAGTCCCGAATCTGCGTGACGCTGCCGGCGTAAGACTCGGCGTCGGGCAGCCAGACGGTTTGAATCGAATCCACGATGACCGCGACCGGATCGGTGCGTTCGAGTGCGTCGATCACCGCGCGCAGGTTCGTTTCGGCGTGAACCAGCAGCGGAGCATCGATGCGCAGCCGTTGCGCGCGCAGCTTCACTTGTGCGGCCGACTCTTCGCCGCAAACGTATACGACGTTGCCGCTCGCACAAAGTCGCGCGGCGATCTGCAAAAGTAGTGTCGACTTTCCGGCACCCGGTGGTCCACCGATGAGCGTGAGACTTCCGGGCACGATTCCGCCGCCCAGCACCGCGTCGAACTCGTTCATGCCGGTGCGAACGCGAGCGATCTTCGCGCCGTCGATCGAGGAGAGTTCGACCGGAGCGAGCGCTCCCGCGCGCGCGCTCGTCGCCGCTTTCGCTCGAGTGGGAATCGCGAATGGCCGCTCGTCGAAGGAATTCCAAGATTCGCACTGCGGGCAACGTCCCAGCCACCGAGCCGATTCGAAACCGCACGCATTACAGAAGAAGACCGACCGTGTCTTGGCCACGCCGCCATGTTTGCCGCCGGGTAGAAACGGACCCCTCGGCGAAACGGCGGCTCGACCATGAGCGCCCCAGCGCACCTGCAAATCGCAATCGATGGACCCGCCGCCTCGGGAAAAACGACCGTCGCGCGGCGGCTCGCCCGCGAATTGAACGTCCTGTATTTGGACACCGGTGCGATGTATCGCACGCTCGCGTACTTGGCGTTGCGCAATCGCATCGACGCCGACAACGAAAGCGCGCTCGTGCGTCTGTGGGATGGTGCCCACGTGAGCGTCGTGCTCGATCCGCTGGCGCCGCTCGGATTCCGCATACACGCATCGGGCATCGAACTCGACGAACGGACGCTGCAATCCAACGAGGTTACGGCAACCGTTTCAACGATCGCCGCGCATCCGCGCGTGC
>JASHZC010000203.1 GCA_030042755.1 Vulcanimicrobiota bacterium
TCGATTCAAGAGTTTCTCCTTTCGAATAGGTGCGGCTCCTCCTAGTCCGCTGGTGTAGCATCAGGTACGAATGATACATCGCGGTTTTCGGGGGTAACCGCGAAGCCGATCGCCGTGAAGACGATCACAGCTGCAAATACAATATACATGAAAACGCTCATGGCTGCCGCATAATCGGGCGTACCCGAGGAGGTCGCAAAGGTCGTGGCCGCCATCCCCGTGATGATCTGCAACGTTCCCGACGCGATCAGATTCCCGAGCTGATAGACGAAGGCAGGGAACGTGCCGCGGGCGAGTGCCGGTGAGATCTCATTGAGATGTGCCGGAATGATACCCCATGCGCCCTGAACGGCAAACTGCATAAGGAAGCCACCGAGTGCCAGCGCACCAAAGGTCGTCCCGCCGGTCCAGACCTTGATCAGCAGCAGGCCCAGAACCGCAGCCACGATGATCATCCAGCGCCGCCCGACACGTTGCGAGAGCCAGCCGAACAGGATGCCGCCGATGATTGCACCGAGCGCGGCAATCTGATTGAGCTGGCCGGCCAATTGCGGCGTGAAGCCGCGCTGCTGACGAAGGAACGTCACGTACGGATCTTGCGAACCGTGCGACATGAAGTTGAAGCACGCCATGAAGAACATGCCGTAGATAAACAGCGGCCAGCCGCGACGAAGTGCTTCGACCAACACGTCGCGCCCAAGTGCGAGTCGTTGAGACGCGCCTGCCTCCCACGCCGGAGATTCGGGAACTTGGGCACGGATGAAAAGGATAAGCAGCGCGGGCAGCGCGCCGATCACGAACATTCCGCGCCATCCGACGAGTGGGAAAAAGACCGCAAGACAGAAGCCCGCGAGCAAATTTCCGACGGCATAGCCTTCTTGCAAAATACCGCTGAGTATGCCGCGTCTTTTTAGCGGTATTGATTCCATCGCGAGTGCGGCGCCGAGTCCCCATTCGCCGCCCATCGCAATACCGAAGATCGCACGAATGATGATGAAGAAGATGAGATTCGGTGAGAACGCCGTCAGAAGTGCGAGTAACGAATATAAGCCGACGTCGATCATCAGCGGTATCTTCCGACCGTATTTGTCGGCGAAATATCCGAAGATGAGTGCGCCAAGCGGCCGGAGCGCAAGCGTCAACGTAACGGCGACGGCAACGCGCGGGATCGGCGCGTCGAACTCCTTGGAGATGTCGGGTAAGACGACAAGAACGAGGAAAAAGTCAAAAGCGTCGAGGGTCCAGCCGAGGAAGCACGCGATGAACGTCTTCCATTGAACCGGCGTCATACGGTCGGCGTCTACAGCCACAGGTACACCCCTTTAACGCAGTTCCCGGTATTCCTTAACAGCGATTATTAAGGAACAGTCGCATCACCCTGCAAAAATCGATTAACCACGCAAGTTTTGCGCTTTATTTGCGACTTGTTCGCTAGATATGCCAAGCTCCTCCAAACGCGGTCCAAGCGCCGCATCTTCGACTCGAATACGCCATGCGATCAAAGTCGCATTGCAGATCGTGAAGACGATGGCAATGGTCCACGCGTGAAAGGCGATGGGAAGCAGCGCTATTTCGGCGCAGACGATGGCATAGTTCGGGTGCCGCATAAACGCATAGGGCCCGCGTCGAACCAGCGGAGCACCCGGTAGCGTGATGATGCGCGTCGTCCAATACCCTCCGAGGGACGCGATCACCCAGGCGCGGGCGGCTTGCAGCAGCACCAGCACCGCGATGATCCACCAATTCGGCGGAGTGGACGCCGGCACGAAGATCAGGAGCGAAAGAAGCCAGGCCGCGTGCAGCGCCACGAACCAGGGGTATTGCTGCGGAGCAACCTCGATCGCCCCGCGAGCCCGCAAGCGACGCGTGTTCGCGCCCGCATAGAGCAATTCGATCGCGCGCTGCAGCGCAACGATTGCGACGATCCAGCGTAGCGGCGTCATCGCTCGAGCGTTACGAACGCCGCGGTGAATCCCGGACCCATCGCCGAGACGAGCGCGCGGCGCCACGTGCTCGAAGCGAGCGCACCCGTGCGCAGCGCGCGTTCCAGAACGAAAAGCACCGTCACCGCCGACATATTTCCGTACTCGGTCAGGACCGCTCGTGAATCAGCGAGCGAACCCGGAAGAACTCCAAACGCCGTTTCGAGTGCGTCGAGAACTTTGGTGCCGCCCGGATGACTCAAGAATACGTCGATTTCGCCGCGCGTAAGTTGGGATTCGGCAAGATAGGCATCGACGACCGGTCGCAGCTGTTGTTCGACCAGGACGGGAATATCGCGTGAAAAGATGGCCCGTAAACCATCGTCGGCGACGTCCCATCCCATCACGTCGAGGGAATCCGGAAACGTGTATTCGCCGGATGCAGTGATGCGCGGCCCTTCGCCGCCGGCCCTAAGCACGGCCGCCGCGGCGCCGTCGCCGAAGAGCGCGGTCGCGACGATATTGCTCTTGGTTATGTCGTCGCGCCGAAACCAAAGCGCGCAAAGTTCGACGACGAGGAGGAGCACGCTCGATTTCGGCATCGCTTGCGCCATGGCAGCCGCTCGTGCAAGTCCGATCGCGCCGCCGACACACCCGAGTCCGAAGATCGGTAAGCGTCGCAGCGTCGGTTTGAAGCCGAGCGACGACATGAGGCGGGCGTCCAAACTCGGCGTTGAGATTCCGGTCGTCGAAACGACGACCACCGCGCCGACGTCGCCTGCATCGATCTGCGCCCGTTCCATCGCGTCGCGCGCGGCGCGTTCCAGCACCGCTTGTGCGGTTTCGAGATAGATCGCGTTACGCTGCGGCCATCCGTGCGCGTCGTAGTACCATTCGATCGGTACGCACGAATAACGACGCCTGATGCCGGTGTTTTCGAAGACGGGCATCAGGCGTTGTATGATTTGCGATTCAGAAAATTGCGCGCGCATTCGCACGGCGATGTCGTCCTGTTCGAGCGCGTATGGCGGTACCGCCGTCGCGATCGAAACGAGAGCTACTTCTTGGACCAGGCGATGCACCATCCGGTCGCAATAATCGAGCCCGTTACGATTTGACACGCGTGCGGCGGCTTGAAAAAGTGGCACTGAGCGCACGTTTCGCCGTTTTTACCGGGCTTGGTTTGATATTTGTATTGCGCTTTGTTATCGGTGACGGCTTCGGCCGTTGCAGTACCGAGCGAGAGCGCGCCGGCCAGCGCGGGTAGCACGATGAGGTTTCGCAGGGCTTCTTTGCGGGTTGGATTGTTCGAGGAATGATCCATTGCGACTGTTCCTCCTAGCTGTGGGAGGGGACTACGGCAGGGAGGCCTTCCAAGCCTGGCCCAAGAGAGAATACGTATTCTGGGAATCTAATGATGGACAGCTTTCAACCTCGGATTGCCGTCATCGATGACGAACCTGATATTCGTACCCTTTTGGAGTTGGAATTGACCGAAGCAGGCTTTGATGTTCGCAGCGCTGCCGACGGGCTAGGCGGGCTGACGCTCGTTCGCGAGTGGGAGCCGGATGCGATCTTGCTTGACGTCATGTTGCCGAAAGTCGACGGTATCTCGCTTCTGCCCGATATTCGCCGTACGACGCAAGCGCCGATCTTCATCATCAGCGCAAAAGGCGGCACCGACGACAAAGTTCGAGGCCTGGATCGCGGCGCCGACCAGTACATCGCCAAGCCGTTCGAGATTCCTGAATTGGTTGCGCGCGTGCGCTCGGCGTTGCGCCGTCCGCGCTTGGAAGCGCCTCACGTCGTCGCGTTTCGCGATCTCTCG